>JBEKTG010000410.1:0-3580 GCA_049516275.1 Candidatus Acidiferrales bacterium | reverse complement strand
TTTTTGCAGGCGGCGCGTACGCTCGGGGCTTCCGAATGGCGCGTCTTTCGCGAGGTTGCGCTGCCTCTGGCTTGGCCCGGTGTTTTGGCTGGGACAATCCTCTCGTTCGCGCGGGCGCTGGGGGAATTTGGAGCGACGCTGATGCTTGCGGGCAACATTCCCGGCAGGACGGCAACCATTCCCATCGCGATTTATTTCGCCGTGGAAGCGGACGACATCCGCACCGCGATGGTCTGGTGCCTGATCGATGTCGTGATTTCCCTGGCACTCCTCGCCGGCCTCTACTACTGGACCAACGTGCAAAGTCCCGGGCGGGCGCGATGGGCGCGGCGCTGACGTGCCGCTTCAAGTCCAAATCGCCAAGAGCCTCGCGGATTTTTCGCTGGAGGTGTCGTTCGCCTCGGACAGCGGGCCGCTCGCCATTCTCGGATCGTCCGGCGCGGGCAAATCGATGCTCCTGCGGTGCATCGCGGGTCTTGACCGCCCCGATCGCGGGAAAATTGTTCTGAATGGCCGCACGCTGCTCGACACCGAGAAGGGCATCCAGGTACCCGCGCGCGAGCGGCGCGTGGGAATGCTGTTCCAGCACTACGCTCTTTTTCCACACCGGACGCTCGGCGAGAACATCGCGTTCGGCATTCGCCATCTTCCGCCCGAGGAACAGACGCGGCGCGTTGCAGAGCTTCTTGGACACACGCGCATCACGGGGCTCGAGCATCGCTACCCGCGGGAGGTTTCCGGCGGCGAACAGCAGCGCGCCGCGCTGGCCCGCGCGCTGGCGATCGAACCGGAGGCGCTGCTTCTCGATGAGCCGCTCTCCGCGCTGGACACCCACCTGAGGAGCCAGATGGAGGCGCAGCTGCAGGGGACGTTTGCGGCGTTCCCGCGCCCCGCTCTGCTGGTGACTCACAATATCGAGGAAGCCTACCGCCTGGGCGAACAGCTGCTCGTGCTTTCCGGCGGCCGGGTGGCTGCCTTCGGAGCGAAGGAGGCGATATTGCGCTACCCGCCGACCGTGGAAGTGGCGCGGCTCACCGGCTGCAAAAACTTTTCGCGAGTGCGGCCCGTTTCGGAGAACACGGTGGAAGCGCTCGACTGGAATTGCACGCTTCGGGTATCACGCGCGGTGGAGGCGACAGCCGCGCATGTTGGGATCCGCGCGAATCACATCGAGTTCGCCGAGTCTGGTTCGGCCGGGGGCGTGGCGGAAGAGAATGTGTTCCCTTGTTGGCTGGCGCGTTCCTCGGAAACCCCGTTTCGCATGACGCTTTACTTGTCTCTGCAGGGCCCGCCCGGATTCGGCGAACATTTTCTGCAGGCGGAAGTCTCGAAGGAAAAGTGGCGGCTCTTTCGCGAAAAGCCGCTCCCGTGGCATGTGCGGCTGGCCCCCGATTCGCTCTTCTTGATGCCGTCTTAGTTGGGATTATTCGGCTTCGGTATTGTCGCTATTTGAAGTGCTTTACCCACTTGATGTCGAGGCCGTTGGTGCCGTTGATGTCGCGGAGAAATACTACGGAGAGATCGCGCTTCACGGCGTATTCCACCTGGATCAGCTGATATTGGTTCGAGGTGGCGGCGTTGGTGGAATAGGTGATGGTCAGCTTGTTTTTTACTTGCTGCTCGATCGTGATGCGGGCGGCGGCGTTGGATTCGGTGGCGGTGCCGGCGACGAACGGATCGACGCGAAACTGGCTGACGCCGAAGAGACGTTCGATCCTGCCGCCGAGCCCACTCGAGATCGCTTCCGACAGCAGGGCCGTCGCTCCGTAGTTCTGCGACGTGGAGGCGGATCGCAATCCGCTCGATTCGCCCGGGCTGCCCAAGGCCAGCAGCGCGATGATGTCGCTATCGGGGAGCGGGGGATCGGAGCGGTAGTTCAGCGTGAGGTGGCTGGCGGGGCCGGAAAAATCAATCGTCACCTGATACTGGCTGATCGTGGAGGTCGCCTCGACGTTCAGGATCGGATCCAGCCGGAAGGGATTTGAGAAATTGATTTCGCCGCGGGTGAGCTGATAGGTGTTGCCGCGAAAAGGCATCTGGCCCCCCAGCAAGTGAATGTGGCCGAGCAGCACGGGCCGCCCCCAGGTGCCGCGCAGCCGGACGTTTCCGTCCATTTCCACCTGCGCCCCGCTCCACTCGATCCTTGCGCCAACCGCCGTCTGGCCTTCCACGTCGAAGACGAGGTTCTGGAGAAAGGGAGAAGCGGTGGAGGGCGCTGTTTCGGTTTCTGTTGAGGATGCGAAGAACGAGGTGAGGTCCACTCCGCTGGCAAAAAGCAAACGCTGCACCTGCACATGTCCGCTGACCAGCGCGGCCGTCCTGGTGCCCGCGAGCTGAATGGTGCCGCCGACGAGCCAGCTCATCCCCGCCGGATAGCGCACGCGGGCGACCGAGGTGGCGGCGCTCACGTCATAACGCAGCGGCCCTTCCCCGTAAGTAACGCTGCCGCTCAGCAGCAGCTGGCCGCCGCCCGATTCGGCGCTCATGCGATCGAAAACGAGCCGCGTCTTGTCGAACAGCAGATCGCCGTTTAATTTGCTCAGGCCGACGGGGAAATCTCCATAGGTGGCTGCGGCGTCGCGGACGGTGGCGCGCCCGGTGACCCTCGGGCGAGACATCGTCCCTTCGATGGACATATTGGCTTCGGCGCGCCCTCGCGCTTGCAGATCGGGCAACAGGCCTTTCACTAGCTGAAGATTTACGCCGCCGCTCAGCGTGAACCGCAGCGGCTTGTCGCGGTCAAAGCGCGCGGAGCCTTCGAGGCGGAAATCCGTGTCGGGGCCGTTGATATGGGCTTGGACGATGCGCACTTCATTGCGGCGGTAGGCGATCTTGATGTCCTGATCGTTGGCCAGCTGCACGAGTTCATAGTCGAAGGAAATGCGCGTGATGTCGGCGTCCAACTCGATTGCGTCGAGGTCGCGGGCGGCCCCGGAGATGGTGAATATTCCGTCCGCGCTGCTATGGCCCGTGAGCTGCCGCAGATGCAGGCCGGCAGCAATCAGCGGATCGAGATCGAACTGTTCCACCGTGAGCCGGCCAGAGATGGCTCTGCTTTCGGACAAACTCATGCTGACATCACCGGCCAGCTTGCCATGGGCTATGTCGGAAGCCAGCGTCAGGTGCGCGTTTTGGCCATCGGAGGACAATTCGCCATTGAAGTTGCCTTGTACTTCGGCGCCGAGCTTTAAATCCACTACCCGCAGACTGGCTTCTCCAACGGGTGCGCGCAACGGGCCGTTCCCGCGGAGGGTGAAGGAGAGTTTGCCTCCGATGGGAAGCGACGCGGTCTGGATTTCCGGGATATTTTCGAGAGACACACGCGTTCCGGTTACATCGAAGACGGCGGCATTTTCGCGGGGATGGTAGAGAACATCCCCGGCAATGCTCTCGGCTCCCTTCTCGAGTTCGGCGTGAGAGAGATGAATCGCGTTCGTTTCAGCGTGCAGCTGCGCGGTGAGCCTGTCGAACCGGAACTTGCCGGCTTCGATATCGTCGAACGTGAAATTGGAATCGAGTTCGGGCTGCGCACGGGTGCCGCCGCCGTGTACGCTGCCGGTGAGGAAGCCTTTGAACGGGT
>JBEKTG010000409.1:0-3580 GCA_049516275.1 Candidatus Acidiferrales bacterium | reverse complement strand
CAGCTGCGCCAGCACAGCCGCGCTCGAAGCGTTGGCGGCCACCTTCAATTCGCCGCCGATCTCGAACCACTGGACGACAGCCTGAAAATTGACATTCGGGAAGTACTTGCCGAACGTCTTGCCCACGGCGGCGCGGATGAGTTCACGCGCGATGTTCTCGGCGCCGCGCATCTCGCCTTCGTATTCGAGTTCGAATTTGCCCGTCATCGAAGGAATGGCGGCGTAGACATCGGCCACTCGCGCGACCACCGCTGAATCGCGGCTGCGCACGGCGCGCTGTTCCGCGCTGCTCAGCACGTTCTCCAGGGTGCTAATCGGCAGGCGCTGGCTGACGCCGGAGCGACGGTCCACGCGCTTGTCCTCGCGCGCCTGGAACGCGACTTCCTCGACGATCTCGCGAATGTAGCCGGGAACCTCGATGCGCCGTTTAGCGTCGCGCTCAGTCCAGGACTCCTGCGCGGTAATCGACATGCCCTCGGCCACCGTGGCGGGGTAATGTGTGCGGATTTCCGAGCCAATGCGGTCCTTGAGCGGCGTGATGATCTTTCCGCGAGCGGTGTAGTCTTCCGGGTTCGCCGTGAACACAAGCAACACATCGAGCGCCATGCGCACCGGGTAGCCCTTAATCTGGATGTCGCCTTCCTGCATGATGTTGAACAGCCCCACCTGAATTTTTCCGGCCAGGTCGGGCAGTTCGTTGATCGCGAAAATCCCACGGTTGGCGCGCGGCAGGAGGCCGTAGTGGATGGTCAGCTCGTCCGAAAGATTGCGGCCCGAGCGAGCGGCTTTGATCGGGTCCACGTCGCCAATCATATCCGCGATGGTCACATCGGGAGTGGCGAGCTTTTCCACGTAGCGGTGATCGCGCGCCAGCCACGCGATGGGCGTGGCGTCGCCTTCGGCGGCGATGCGCTCGCGGCAGGGGCGGCACAGCGGATTGTAGGGATTGTCATGAATCTCGCAGCCCTCGACCACCGGGACCACCGGGTCCATGAACGAAACCAGCCCGCGGATGATCCGCGACTTCGCCTGCCCGCGCAGCCCGAGCAGAATGAAGTGATGCCGCGAAAGGAGAGCGTTGACGATCTGGGGAACCACGGTGTCGTCGTAGCCATGCACGCCGGGGAAAAGCTCTTCGCCCCTTTCCATCTTCAGCAGCAGGTTCTCGCGGAGTTCCTGCCGGACGCTGCGGCGCGCCATGCATTGCTCTGACCACTGGCTTCGGCGAAGCTCGCCAAGATTCCTGGGCTGTGGGCTCATTCGAATCACCAATCCTTATGAATGCGGCCGACTGAATTCGAGTCTGCCACTCCATTATAGTGGAACGCGAGGCGCAGGCATAATTGGATGGTTGGGCGCGGCGTTTTGCTGCCCGAAGCCGCAAAATCGTCGCTTCCGGCTTAATTCAGGCCGTGCCCGTTGCCTGCGGCGCGTTGCCGCTTGCGTTCGCGGTCGCTCAGCTGGGGCAGAAGCCTGGTGAGCCACTCGATCAGGAACTGGCGGCGTTCTTCTTCCTGGCGCATCTCCAGCAGTGTTTGACGCTCGGCGAGTTCGAGCGGAAGGCGGGCAGCTTGCCGGTAAGCCAGCGTGGCGGGATCGCCGGATTCGGCTTCCCAGGGCCGGCCGAACAGCAGCACGTGGCACTGCTCGAAGAGATGGACCAGCTGGGTCTCTTTCGCCGCGTTCGGGACGAAAGGATCGTCGGTGAGATATTCGACCATGCCTTCGTAATATTCCTTTTCCTCGAGAACCTGTGCGAGCCGGAAGACCGAGCGGCCCTCCGTGAGGATGTCCAGGCGTCCGTCGGGATACTCCTTGACGATTCGCTGGATGGCGGCGGTGCAGCCGGTTTTCGAGACGGAATTGTCGTGCGCGAGCACCATGCCGAATTCCAGCTTTTCGGCGAGGCAGAGGCGGATCATCGTTTTGTAGCGCGGCTCGAAGATGTGCAGTGGCAGCGGCATGGCGGGGAGCAGAACCACGTCGAGCGGGAACAGCGGAATGCGATCGGGCTTAGCCATAGTTGGCAACGCCGCGAAACAATTCACGAAATGGCGACTAACGCAAAGGCGACTAGCGCAAAGACGAGAGCGCCGCCTGCATCTCGTCGCGCGAGTGCGAATCCCCGGCCTTTTGCGCGACCACGATGCCGTCTGAAAGCAGTTTACGCGCCTCGTCAAGCCGCCCGAGCCGCGAAAGAAGCTGCCCGTACTGAAAATAGCCCGCCACGTACTGCGGGTTGGTCTCCAGAAGCGTCTGGAAATGGGCCGTGGCCGCCTGATCGTCGCCGAGCTTGGCGCATTCGAGCGCCAGCCCGTAGCGGGCAAAGGCGTCGGCGGGTTTCTGGGCCACGAATTGTTCCAGAACCTCGCGGCGAGACTTCTGAGTTTGGGTCATGGGATGAATGCGCGTATTATAGCGGGCTCGGCGGCGCGCGCCAAGCAGCACGTCGCATGCGGGAAGAGAGCGGATCACGCACATGTCCAAGCCGGGCGATGAACAGAACGTGAAGGGTGCAGGAGCGGGGGGCGCGGGCAGCCTGCCGGGCAAGCCGGTGAGCGCTTCGCGCTCCGAACTCACCGAGTTCGTCCTGCCCAACGACGCGAACGCCCTGGGCAACATGCTCGGCGGCCGCGTGATGCACCTGATCGATATCGCCGGAGCGCTGGCGGCGGGCAGGCACTCGAACAGCTACGTGGTGACCGCCTCGGTGGATTACCTCGACTTCCGCTTCCCGATCGCGGTGGGCGAATTCATCGTGCTGAAGGCCGCCGTGAATCGCGTGTTTCACACCTCCATGGAAGTGGGCGTGAAGGTGTTTTCGGAGAATATTCTGACGGGCGAGCGGAAACACACCAGCAGCGCGTATTTAACCTACGTGGCGCTGGACTTGAATCGCCATCCGCATCCCGCCCCGCCGCTGATTCTTGAAACCGAAGACGACCGGCGCCGGTTTCGCGAAGCGGGCGAACGGCGCGAATTCCGGCTCTCCACGCGGCACAAGAACAATCCCGCAAAGTAGGCTGTGCCGTTGCCTGTCTCTTCGCCTGCGGCTTGTCTGTCTCGCGGCCTCTGCCTCGTCCACTCTTCGCCTCTGCCTTTCGTGGTCATCCTGAGGAGACAAATGCCGCAAAGTAGACTGCTGGTGTTGTCTTTCTCTTTGCCTTTGCCTTTCGGTGTCATCCTGAGGAGCGCAGCGACGAAGGATCCCTCTTCAGCTGTGGTGCAGCTTTCGCAAAAAGTCCTGCACGGCCTCAGCGGTCTTGAATGCCTGCTCCACGCATTTTCCCAGCGACGGCCCTTCGAGATAGTTGCCCGAGAAGAACAGTCCCGGATTTTGCTTCTCCCCGTCGCGAATGGCCTCCACGATGTGCCCGTGCCCTAGATTGTATTGAGGGAGAGCCTTGGGATGCTTCCACACCGTGGAAGCCACCGGCGGCCCGGTGATTCCGAGGATTTTCGCGTTCTCATCGTGGACGATAGATGCGATTTCGTCGTCCGGCTTTTCAAGGACGTCTGGCTCGGTGGCGCCGCCGACGAAGCTGGTAATCGCAAACGACCCAAGGGGCGCGCGCCCGGG
>JBEKTG010000408.1:0-3599 GCA_049516275.1 Candidatus Acidiferrales bacterium | reverse complement strand
GGCCGCATCTCCTCGCTCGGCAATGTCTTCGCGGAAATTTTGCCCCCACGTGCCCTCGAAATCTACCTGAGCCCGCAGCGGCGAGGCAGCAAACAGCACAATTAGCGCCAAGGCCAGCGCTACGCCGATGCTTGCGCAGTTACGCGGCTCATCAACGCAGTGAATGGCCCACAATCCGAGGAAGCGTTTCATTTCGTTAGTCCCCCAACCACTCGCAGCCTGTGTATTTCGTTATTGGATGATGCCAGCCAACTTTGATCCGTGAGATGGCCGGACAATTCATTGAATTTCACCGGTGCGTCTATTTCGGCCCAGGATCGCGTGAAGGGAAAGCGGCCACAGGGGACGGCAAGGCGTGGGATCCCACTTGGCGCCGTCCGGTTCCTTTTTGAACTGGCTGCTTAGCTCGAACGAGTCAGTCAAATAGGTGGGGTCTTCTATCACCGAGGTCAGAATCAGGTAAGTTGGAGACCCGTTCACGTCGATCACCCGGAAGTGCTCGCTCAGCACGGCGTTTCCGCTGTACGGAATGCCGTTCTTCTCGATGTATCCCGGCCGCATGTGGGTGGTGATCACATGCAGGTTGCCGCCCTTGCCCGGCTCGGGCCCTCCAAAGGGAGACCCGTTGGATCGTCTTTGGATTTGCTTCTCCCACTTGGCCACCGAGTCGCCCTGCAACTGCGGTTCTCCGCCGGTCCACTTCGATCCGTCAAAATGGAACAGGCGCTTCTGCATTCCCGCGTCGATGTCCATCTCGAGAGTGTTATCGTCCACCCAGGTGATGTGGAGCCGCTCCGGTATGCGCATGATCCCGCCCGCGCCGTAGGCCCTGCATCCATTCCCTTCCGCTTCGTCCTTCGCCGGATCCCACGCGTTCGTCACCTTCTTGCCTTCGGCGTTCAGGGGAACGCTCGCAAAGTCGCCTTTGGCCGGCGTCATCATGCGCCACACCCAATCTTCGTCAACGATGGAAACCCAGTAGCCCGTCAGATCGATCACGGCTCTCGCTTTCGCAGAGGCCGGAGTAGGCGGTGGTGGCGCGCTTTGAGGCTGCGAGGCGCCAGTTCCGGGAATAAAAAATAAAACGAGCAGCAAGAAAAGCAAAGCGGCTGCGCTGGCGGCTTTGCGACCTGTAAAAATCCGATACCTCGTTCTCATTATTATTGTCCCTGTTGCGGCTATTTCGGCCCTGGCTTCTTAGTGAGTTCGCGATAGACGATCTCGGTGAATTTCCGGCCTCCGTCGGCTCCATAGATGCCGTCGAAATCCAGAGTCGGCTTGGCCGCCTGTACCTGCTCTAGCGTCATTCCGTTTTTCACCAGTTCCTGTACCCGGCCCTGAATCATGGTCACCATATCCCGGTAATTCACGACATCTGCTCGATCCGACAAGTGCCCGTGCCCCGGTATCACGTACGTACCGCCTTCCTCGCCGTATTTGGGGACGAGCATTTCGATCAGGTCATTGATGGCTTCCAGAAATCCGCTGACGGTGCCGCCGTTCGACGTCTCGATCACCGGGTAGCTCACCGTGGTAAAAATGTCTCCCACGCTGACCACGTCCGATGAGCGAAAAAGCACGATCGAGTCCCCATCGGTGTGGGCCTTGGCCATATGATAAAAAACCACCGGCTCATTGTTGTAAAGCTTGAAGCCTTCGCTCTCAAAACCGATGGCATTTATCCTGCCCGCCTCTTCCTCCGTGCGGTTCACCGTGTTGAGACTCGCGACGATCGTGGCTCCGGGGAACAGCTTCAGTCGGGTGGTATCCTTTTCGTCCTCGCGCGAGAAACCCATCGTGGCATTCGGCAACGCTCCCCCCGCCGGAACGAGCTTGGCGTTCCCCCCGGTGTGGTCGGCGTCAGAACTCGTGTTTCCGAGAAACATGATCGGCAGGCTGGATAACTTCCGGATTGTCGCAATCACTTCATCGGAAAACTGGGGCAGCCCCGCGTCCACGACAACCACAAACGCTTCGCCAACCTGCACGGTAATATTGCAGCCCGCGCCAACCAGCATATAAACGTTCCCGCGCACGTTGAGAACGTGGATGTCCTTGGTGTCCGCACTCGAATCGTCGACTCCGGGTTGCCGAGCCTCAACCGGAACCGCTGTGCCACAAACAATCGCAACGGCCAATGCCAGAACCGCCCGTCTACCACCTATCCGCATCCCTGACTCCAGTACCTCGATCGCACCTCAAAACCAACATCTGTGCCTTTATCTATGCTGCTTCGGCCAAGTTCGATGGTTATCCATTCCGAGTGATATATACGTATAAATTGCCGCGATGTCCACAAATTACGAGTGCCCAAAAGACGTCTCAATCAACGGGCGCGTTTCAATGGTACGCTCCGTGAGGCGGGGGAAGCGTACGATGGGCGAAATGGAAATCCGAATCAGAACGGGCGGTCCGGTTGTCCGCGAGCCGCGCTGGCCCGCGTTCGTAGCAATGCTGGCAGCCGCATGCATGTACTGGGCACTGCCGGAACACCTCTCCGTGGGACCAGGCTGGCTTTTACTGGCGGTGGTCTTCGCTTTGCTGATACCGATTACCGTCTCTCACCTCCGCGGGCGCTACAACGTGACCCGGATTCTCACGTTCTGCGCCAATGGGGCAATTACGTTCGCCATGATCGCTTCGTTGATTTTTCTGATCCAGGGAATCCCGGAACATCGCGATTCGCCGAAGATCCTGTTGCGTTCGGCGACGGCGCTTTGGGTCACCAACATTCTGGTGTTCGCGCTCTGGTATTGGAAGCTGGATGCGGGAGGCCCAGTGCAGCGGGACCACGCGCGCTGCCGGCTGGATAGTTCGTTTCTTTTTCCCCAGATGCTGGTCGAGGACGGCCTCGATTCGTGGTCGCCCCAGTTCATGGACTATCTCTTTCTCGCATTCAACACCAGCACAGCTTTCTCACCGACCGACACAGCAGTGCTGTCTCGCTGGGCAAAAGCCGGCACTATGCTGCAGGCCCTGATTTCGCTGACGATTGTGGTCCTGCTGGCGGCACGAGCTGTAAACGTCCTGTGAGTTTGCCGCTACTTCGAGAGCTCTTTCCTTCGTTAGGGCCGCGTTCTCTTTTTAGCACGCCCGCGGTCCTGGCACGCCAACCCAGCGGCCCGGGGGTTTCTGCCATCTCCCCGCGCTTGTCCCGATCGCCGCCGCCTAGAATATATACTTCAGTGCAAATTGAATCAGCCGCGGATTCACCGATGCGCTGGTAATCTGTCCCGCGACCGGGATGGAGATATCCGTCACGCTGGGATTATTGAATTGCGCGTGATTGAAAGCATTGAAGAATTCCGTCCGGAACTGCAACGTTGCGTCTTCCCGTATACCTCCGACCTTGGTTGTCTTGATGAGAGAGATATCCCAGTTGAACTGTCCTGGTCCGAGAATAATACCCAGCCCGGAATTACCGTATCCGGTTCCATTTCCGATCACCGGGACGCTGCAGAACGCCTTTGTATTGATCCAGCCCGGCCCACCGTTCGCCCCGCCCAACCGCTGTTCCACACTACCCGACGTTGCAGCGTTTGCCGGCCCCATCCCCGTGCAGTACTCTGCCCGGGAGCTTACCAGGCCCGGTACCAAGC
>JBEKTG010000407.1:0-3619 GCA_049516275.1 Candidatus Acidiferrales bacterium | reverse complement strand
CTTCAAATCGCTCAGCACCGGCTTGCCGAGCTGCTCGGGCGACGCGGTAAAGTCGAGCAGATCGTCCACCAGCTGAAACGCCAGGCCCGCGTTGCGCCCGTATTCCGCCAGCGCATCCGACATATGCTTCGGCTGATTGCCCAGCACCGCGCCCAGCCGCGCGCATCCGCTGAAAAGGCACGCCGTCTTGCGGAACGCCAGCTCCGTGGCCTCAGTTTCCGTCAGATCGATGCGTCCCAGCCGCGTCAATTGCAGCAACTCGCCTTCCACCATGTTCTGCGTGAGGTCGATTAGGATGTCGAGAATTTCGAAATTGCGCTCGCGCAGAGCCATCTCGAAGGACTGCATGTACAGCCAGTCGCCCGCCAGCACGCTCATGTGGTTTCCCCAGCGAGCGTTGGTGCTGGGGCGTCCGCGACGCGTGTTCGCGCCGTCGATCACATCGTCATGCACGAGCGTAGCGCTGTGGATCAGCTCGACCACGGCGCCGAGCCGGATCGCACTCGCCCCGCGGTATCCCGAAGCGCCTGCCGCCAGCAGCAGCAGAGCCGGGCGCAGCCGCTTTCCTCCGCCCGCGAACAAGTAGCCGGAAATTTCCGAAACGGGTTCGATCGCGCCGCTGTTTTGCGCCGCAATTTCCTGCTCGACCAGCGACAGGTCGTCCCGTACCAGGTCGAATATGCCTTTGATGGTTTGGACTGCGAAAGACATCCGGTCCCTTTTGCTGCGCAAAGGCGGCGTCAGGAGCGTTCCCGGGCGCCGAGCTGGAAGAATCGGCGAAAGTTCGCCGCTGTAGTCGCTGCAATTTCTTCCGCGGGTAAGTTTCTCACATTCCCCAAGGCTTGCGCTACCTCCACAACGTAGGCCGGCTCGTTGCGTTTCCCGCGCCGTCCCTGCGGCGGCAGGAACGGCGAATCGGTTTCCGTCAGCATGCGGTCGAGCGGGACTTCCCCCGCCACGTCGCGGATCGGCTGAGCCTTCGGATACGTCACGTTCCCCGCGAACGAAATCAGGAAGCCCATGTCGAGGCCGCGCCGCGCCTCTTCGATCGTCCCGGTAAAACAGTGAAAAATCCCGCCAAGCCCGGTAGCGCGCCAGTCCTGCTCCATGATTTCCAGGCAATCGGGCCAGGCATCACGGCAATGGATGATAATCGGCAGCTTCGCCTCGCGCGCCTGCGCCAGCTGCCGCCGGAACACACGCTTCTGCAGATCGGGCGCGACGTGATCGTAGTGATAGTCGAGCCCCATTTCGCCCCAAGCGATCACGCGCGGATGCCGCGCCAGCAAATCAAGCTGCGCATGCGTCTCCTCGGTAACATCGTTCACATCGTGCGGGTGGATGCCCACGGTGGCGTAAACCCAGTCGTGCTGCTCGGCAAAGGGGATCGCGGCGTCCAGTCGCTGCGTGCCCGTCCCGCTGCCAATCGCCAGCACCGTCCGCACGCCCGCCGCCTGCGCCCGCGCCAGCATCGCCTCGCGATCCTCATCAAATTGCGGAAATTCCAGGTGCGCGTGTGAATCAATAATTTCCAAGTCTTATCCCAACTTCGGTTCGGCATCCCGCCGGCCTTAGCCTTTGCGGGTGCCCCACCCTTCGGTTTTAAGGGTGGGGCTTCGCCTTTTAGCAGTCATTACTGAGCGCAGATCTACTTCAACCGCGCCCCCGCTGGCACTTCCTCTGCAAACGTACACAACACCGGCTTCCCCTCCGCAGTCGAAGCCGCCAGCAGCATCCCATTCGACTCCACGCCCCGCAGCTTCCGAGGCGCCAGATTCGCCACAACCACAACCTTCCGCCCCACCAACTCCTCCGGCTGGTAAGCCGTCGCAATCCCCGCCACAATCTGCCGCACCTCATCACCAACATCCACCATCAGCTTCAGCAGCTTGTCAGCCCCCGCCACTTTCTCGGCGGACTTCACCAGTCCAACGCGCATCTCCACCTTCGCAAAATCCTCGATGCCGATCTTCACCACCCCCGGCGCTTCCGCAGGAGCAGCAGAGCTGGCAGTTTGAGCCGTCGCGGGTGCCGCACTCCCGCTGCTTGCCGGTGTTGCCGCAGCCGCAGGCTGCGCACTCCCTGGATTCCGTATCTCTTGTTCCATCGCCTCAATCCTTTCGCTGACCTCTTTGTAATCGAGCCTTGGAAAGACCGCTTCCGGCTTCGTTATTCGTGTACCGGGCTTCAACCCGCCCCATTCGAGACTCCGAATACTCTGCTCCGCGATGCTGTCGGACTGTCCCAAACTCTTCCAGATGGCCGCGGTCGCCTGAGGCAATACGGGATGGGAAAGAATCGATACCACTCGCACCGCCTCGGCCGCGTCGTACAGCACACCGGATAGCTCAGCACGCTTCGATGGGTCCGAGGCCATTTTCCAAGGTGCTTTCTTCACCAAGTACCCATCTACCTGTGCTATCAACTGCCAGATTTCCTGCAGCGCGAGCGAGAAATCGAACGCCTCATAGGATTGTATTGCACCGGTTTTCACCGGCCCGAAAATTCGCCCCAAAGTTCCTTCTTCGCCAAATGGCTCCGGGGCAATTCCACCGAAATAATTCTCAATCATTGCCAGAACCCGGCTGGCGAGATTCCCGAGCCCGCTGACAAGATCAGCTTCGTAGCGAGTAAGAAGCGCCTCGCGCGAGAAATTACCGTCCTGCCCGAACACCGTCTCGCGCAACAGGTAGTAACGCAGCGCATCGTTTCCCAGCACCTTCACGATGGGTTCCGGGTACGCCACGTTTCCCTTGGATTTGCTCATCTTTTCCTGTTCGAACAGCAGCCAGCCATGCGCGTGGATGCGCTTCGGCAGCGGGAACTCGGCGGCCATCAGGAACGCGGGCCAATAGACCGCGTGAAAGCGAATGATTTCCTTGCCGATCATGTGAACGTCGGCAGGCCAGAAGTGGTCGAACCTCGCACGCCGCGCCGGATCGTCGTTCGCATAGCCGATACCGCTCATGTAGCTCGTCAGCGCGTCATACCATACGTAGAACACGTGCTCCGGATCATCCGGCCACGGAATCCCCCACTTAATCGACTTGCGGCTGATCGAAACATCCTTCAGCCCCGCCTCGACAAAGCTCTTCACTTCATTGAAGCGAAAATCCGGCTGCACAAAATCGGGTTGCTGGCGGTAGAGATCGAGCAGCCGTTCCTGGTAATCCGAAAGCCGGAAGAAATAATTCTCCTCGGAAATCAGTTCCGCCGGGCGCCCGCAGATCGGGCAGTCGGCCGGTTCAGGCGAATCGCTCACGTAGAGATTGTCGTAAATGCAGTAACGCCCCTCGTATTTGCGCTTCTCGATCGCTTTGGGCGACTTCTCGAGCGTGCGCACGATCAGGGCCTGCACGGCCTTGGCGTGTTCCTTCGAAGTGGTGCGGATGAAATCGGTGTACTGGATACCCAGCAGCTTCCACAGATCACGAAAAATCTGCTGATTGCGATCCACCAACTCCTGCGGCGAAATGCCCAGCTTCTCGGCGGCGCGCTCGATGTTCACGCCGTGCTCGTCGGTGCCGGTGAGGTACGCCACTTCGTAGCCGCACATCCGCTTGTAGCGCGCGATCACGTCGCAGACGATTGTCGTGTACGCCGAGCCCACGTGCGGGCG
>JBEKTG010000406.1:0-3628 GCA_049516275.1 Candidatus Acidiferrales bacterium | reverse complement strand
TTGACGCCGCCGCGGACGCGGATGAATCCTTCGCTGGTGCGCTTGGTGGTGAGGAATTCGCGGTCGCGCGGATCGATGTCGCTGGTGAGGAGATAGGAGCTGATGGCGTCGGTGCGGGCCATGAGCAGCGTGGGGATACCGAGAACGTCGGAGGCGAGGCGAGCGGCGACGAGTTTTTGAATCGCGTCGTTGGCGGGCGCGAGGACGTTGCCGCCGAGGCGTCCTACTTTCTTGAGCGACGAAACCTGGTCTTCGAAGTGGACGCAGGCGGCGCCGGCTTCGATCATCGCCTTCATCAACTCGAAAGCGTTCAGGTTGCCGCCGAAGCCGGCTTCGGCGTCGGCGATGAGCGGAGCAAACCAATGAGTGGCATTGTCGTCTTCGGAGTGATGGATCTGGTCGGCGCGCACGAGGGCCTGGTTGATCGAGCGCACCAGACGCGGGACGCTGTCCGCGGGATAGAGGCTTTGATCGGGATACACCTGGCCGGCGTTGTTCGCGTCGGCTGCCACTTGCCAGCCGCTTACATAAACGGCCTGCAATCCTGCTTTCACCTGCTGCACGGCTTGATTGCCGGTGACGGCGCCCAGCGCTAACACGGCCTGCTCTTCGTGGAGCAGCTTCCAGAGGCGTTCGGCGCCGAGGCGAGCGAGAGTGTGTTCGATGCGGACCGAGCCGCGCAGCTTTGCAACGTCGGCCGCTTTATAGGGGCGCGTGACGCCTTCCCAGCGGGGATTCGAGCTCCACTCTGCTTCCAGGTCCGGCGAATGAACGGCGTCGGTCACGCGATGTGTCTCCTTACGGGAGTTGGGGCTGCGATTTGCTGGATGCCAGGATCATGATTCGGCGAGCGGGTGTTAGTCCGCGGGCGCGGCGGCCACTGCAGCGCTGGCTTCCCGTTGGCGCAGCTCGCGTATGCGGAGGGGACGTACCACGAAGACCAGCAGCAGGGCGGCGATGATGTTCGCGGCGGCGGCGAGCTCGAGAGTGGCGGTCCAGTTTCCTGTGCGGGCGGCTACGTAGCCGCCGATCGGTACGAACAGCGCGGCGCAGCCCTTGGCCGTGTACAGAAAGCCGTAATTTGTGGAGGCGAAGCGGCGGCCAAACTGGTCGGAGGTGAGCGCGGGGAAGATGCTGTAAATGTCGCCCCAAGAGAGGAAAATCAGCGCCGCGAGAATCACGAAGAGCGCCGGGTTATGGCCGTACTTGCTCAGCGCCAGCATTGCCAGCGCGCCGCCGATGAAGGTGATGAACATGGTGTATTCGCGCCCGATGTAGTCCGACAGCGAGCCGAAGATCGGGCGGCCCAGGCCGTTGAACAAATTATTCAGCGAGAGGGCAAAGATCAGGGCGGGGCCGGTGAAGCCAAAAAGGGTGACCGAGCTTTTCGCGATTCCAAATGTATTCGCGATCGGAGCGAGTTGCGCGGCGGCCATCAGGCCGCTCGAACCGACCAGAATGAACGCGACATACATCACCCAGAAAATCGGGCTGGCCAGCATCTGGCCGGGGCCGAGATCGATCTTGGTCTGAACGAGGCGCGGATTCAGGCGCCGGAGCGCGGCGCCCTTGGGCGGTTTTACGAGAACCATGGCGGCGATGAGAACGACGATGCCTTGCAGCAGCGCGAAATGGACTAGAGTGGCCTCGTAGCCATGCGCGGCGAGCGAACGCGTGAGGGGTACCACGGTGATGGCGGCGCCGGCGCCGAAGCCCGCGGCGGTCAAGCCGGCGGCGAGGCCGCGCCTATCCTGGAACCATTTCACCGCGTTTCCGACGCAGGTTCCGTAGACGAGGCCGGTGCCGATTCCGCCGACGGCGCCTCCGGTATAGAGCATCGTCAGCGTGTTGGCGTGGGCGTACATGATCCACGCGGCGGCGATGAGAACTCCGCCGGCCATTACCACCAGGCGCGGGCCGTAGCGGTCGGCGAGATAGGCTTCTACCGGGACTAGCCACGTCTCAAAAAGCACAAACAGCGTGAAGGTGTACTGAATGGCGACTTTGCCCCAGTGAAACTTGGCGTCGATGGGGTTGACGAAGATCGTCCAGCCATATTGGAGGTTCGCCACCATGGCCATGCAGACGACGCCCGCGAAGAGCTGTATCCAGGGATTGGTCCAGAAACCGGAAGGAGAAGCGGGGGCGTTGGCGCCAGAATCCCGCAGAGAGTCGTTGGAACGATCTACCGGAAGCACTGAAGACATCGAGAGGGTCCCCATCCGCGTAATTTCTGGCTGATTTTAACGCATCGCCACGTCAAACGCCCCGGATACTTACTCAATTGCCAGCGCAAGTCAAGGCGGTTTCAGCCGCTTTCCGTGCGAATCCAGTCATCACAGCCAGCCCAAAACCACGCACGGTACGCCGGTGCCCTAACTCTTTTTGGCGGAATTCCGCGCCAGGAGTTTCGTGCATGCGTAGACGGCCTGGGTGTTCGGCATCGCGACGCCGACCTTCTCCGCGAGTTCGAGCACTGCGCCTACCACCGCTTCGAGTTCCAGGGGACGGCCGGCTTCCAAGTCCTGAAGCATGGAGGTCTTGTGCTCGCCCACCTTTTCGGCGCCGGCAATGCGCTTGTCGATGGAGATGGGCATCTCGACATTCAGCTTGCCCGCGACGGCTTCCACCTCGGCCATGATGCTGCGAACCAGCGCGACCACATCGGGATCCTGAACCATCTGCGCGAGCGTCGCGCGTGTGAGCGCGCTCAGCGGATTGAAGGCGACATTGCCGAGAATCTTCACCCAGATCTCGGTGCGGATGCGGGTGGTGACCGGGCTCTTGAATCCGGCTTTCGTCAGCGCCGCGGAAACAATGCGGCTGCGGTCGGATTTGCTGCCGTCCGGCTCGCCGAGCGAAATGCGGTTGCCCTCGATGTGGCGAATGACGCCGGGCTCGGTAATTTCGGTGGCGAGATACACGAGAGAGCCGAGCACGCGGCGCGGTTCGATCGCCTGGCCGATTACGCCGCCCGGATCGACGCGCTCGAGCTGGAGCCCGGGGAATGCATCGGCGCCCTGCTGGAAATACCACCAGGGGATGCCGTTCTCCATGCTGACGAGCGTGGTGTCCTCGTGGAAAAGAGGCTTCAGGTGCGGGACAAGTTGCGGAAGGCTGTGCGCCTTCACGCCGAGAAAAATCACATCGACGATGCCCGCATCTTCGAGGCGCTCGACGATTCTGGGATGGGTTTCGAAGTTACCTTCGGCGCTGAGCACGCGCACGCCGTGCTGCTGCATGGCTCTCAGATGCGGCCCGCGCGCGAAGAGCGTGACATCCTCGCCTGCGCGCGACATGCACGCGCCAACATACGCGCCGATGGCTCCGGCGCCTGCCACCAGGTATCTCAAGCTTTCGCACCCGCGATCGACGCGGCCACCGCGCCCCGCTGAATCTTGCCGGTGGCGGTGCGCGGAATTTTTTCGACGATGTAAACCGTCTTGGGGCACTTGAAGTCGGCGAGCTTTTCCTTGCAGTGGGCGAGGATTACGGATTCCTTCTCGGGAGTGGACAGGACAACCGCTGCCGCCACTTCCTCACCCCAGGTGGCATGCGGGACTCCGAAGGCGACCGCCTCGGCCACCGACGGATGCGCGAGCAGCACTTCGTCAATTTCGCGGGGAGA
>JBEKTG010000405.1:0-3632 GCA_049516275.1 Candidatus Acidiferrales bacterium | reverse complement strand
CGCCACCCCGGCGCGCTGACCATCGCCGAGGAATCCACCGCATGGCCCGCGGTTTCCCGTCCCGTTTACATCGGAGGGCTCGGCTTCGACTTGAAATGGAACATGGGCTGGATGAATGACACGCTGCGCTACATGTCTCTCGATCCCATCTTTCGCCAGCATCACCACGGCGAACTCACCTTCTCCTTGCTCTACGCCTTCCACGAGAATTTTGTCCTGCCGCTTTCGCATGACGAAGTGGTTCACGGAAAGCGCTCCCTGCTCGAGAAAATGCCGGGCGACAGCTGGCAGCAGTTTGCCAACCTGCGGCTCCTGTTCGGCTACATGTTCGCGCATCCCGGCAAGAAACTGAACTTCATGGGCAGCGAGCTCGGCCAGCGGGGCGAATTCTGGGAAGCCAGCGCCGTGGATTGGTCCCTCGAGAAATCGCCCTGGCACCTCGGGATTCAAAGGCTGATGACGGATTTGAATCGCCTGCATCGCACCGAGAGAGCGCTTTTTGAGGTCGATTTTGAATGGTCCGGCTTCGAGTGGATCAACGCCAACGACGCCGCTTCCAGCGTCCTGACGTTCATGCGCCGCGCCAAGAATCTCGACGACTTTGTGGTCGTCATTTGCAATTTCACTCCGGTGGCGCGTGAGGAATATCGCATCGGAGTTCCCCGCCCCGGTTTCTATCGCGAAATCCTGAACACCGATTCCGAGTATTACGCCGGAACGAACCTCGGCAACGCCGGCGGCGTCCAGGCCGAACCAATCCCGTGGAACGATCGCCCCTATTCCATCAAGGTGCGCCTGCCAGGCCTCGCCGCCGTGTATTTCAAGTCCTAGCACTCCGGTTCCCCCGGTTCTAAAAGAGTCTGTCTGGCAACGTCGAGCTTTCGTCAGGGCACGGATTCATCCATGCCGCAGACGCCCCACAAAAATGCGGCTTCAGCCGCTGAGGGACGACCTAGCCACAAATTCTCCGCGCCCCTTAAATTCCTTTGAAATCTCATGGCGCGGTGTACAATCCCGCGTCTAGGGTCCGAGGAGGTGCCAACCGCCTATGGATAACCAGGGCCAGCACTTCGTTGCAATCGTCGGCGGAGCCATCTCCGGCTCGGTCTCGGCGGAAATCCTGGCGGATCGCGGAATCCGCGTCGCGGTCATCGAGCAGAACACCCGGCCGTACGGAAAAATCGAGGACGGCCTGCCCCGCTGGCACGTAGAACAACGTAAGCAGGAATACGCACGTATCGATGACCGGCTGAAGAAGCCCGGCGTTTATTTCGTTCCTGCAACCAAGCTGGGACGCGATATCACCCTGCCGGAACTCTGCGGCTGGGGATTCTCCGCGGTTATTCTAGCCAATGGCGCTTGGCGCGACCGCGATCTCGGGGTTTCCGGCGCCGACAAATTCATCAATAAGGGCCTCGTCTACCAGAACCCCTTCATTTACTGGTACAACCACAAGAACGAAGCAGGCTACTCGGGGCCCCGCTACGAAACTCCCGATGAAACTCTCGTGGTCGGCGGCGGGCTGGCCTCGATCGACGTGGTGAAGGTCCTTCAGCTGGAAAACTACGAACGAGCGCTGAAAGCCATCGGTATTACTACGGACATGCACCAACTCGAGAAAGGCATTCCCGCCGCGTGCAAGGCGCACGGCATCAAGCCGGAGGACTTAGGCGTGAAGGGATGTCTTCTGATCTACCGCCGTCGCGAACAGGACATGCCGCTAGCCCAACCCCCCGACAATGCCACGCCCGAGCAAATCGCCAAGACCGAGCAGGTTCGGCTCAAGATGCTCAAGCTGGCGCGCGACAGGTATTTGTTCCGCGTTCAGGACCGCAGGCTGACCACCGGCCTTGTCGTCGAAAACGACCGCCTGGTGGGATTGAAAGTCGCGGAAACAAAAATCGAAGGGCGCAAAGCCGAGCCCATTCCCGGCTCCGAGCATGAAATTCGAGTCCCGCTGGTGATTTCGTCCATCGGATCGGTTCCCGAGAGGCTCCCGGGAATCACGATGAATGGCGAATACTACACCTTCAGCGACGAAGACCTGCCGCGCTACACAGGCTGCGACCAAGTCTACGGCGTGGGAAACGTGGTAACGGGCCAGGGAAATATCCGCGTCTCGCTCATACACAGCCAGAAGGTGACCACCCAATTAATCGAAACGTATCTCGGCGTCGGCGCCCGAAACGGCTCTCTTTCAGGCATGTACAAGGCTGCGGAATCGCAAATAGCCGAGCTGTCTCAGACAATCGAAGAAAAGATCGTAAATCTTCCGCCGATTTCCGAAATCCTGGTCGTCGGCATCGAGCAGCGCATCCACGCGCTGCAGGAACGCGCCGGCTACACCTCGGACTACCCCTCCTGGATCGCCAAGGTCACCCCGCCCGACCTGGAATAATTCCCCTGAGACTGCGACTCAGTTGCCCGCCCTCTTCAGCGGCCACAGCTTGAAAAATTCCGCGTGGAAAATCAGGAACGGAAACGTTACGCCAAGCAACGCGGACGCGAGCCATATCTCGAAATCGTAAGGCGGCGGGCCAGGACGCAACACGCCCGTAACAACGGGGGCTAGCAGGCCATAAGCCATGGCCAGCACCGAACCTATGATTGCAGCCGCCACGGTGCTCACAATTCCCTTCACCGGCTGCGTCAGTTTCGAAAACATCGCCCCCTGCATCATGTTGAGGACGACGATCGTGCCAAAGATAAACGGTACCGGCACCCGCACCATAAATTGCACCGGGTCCATTTTGAGCACGAACACTCCGATGTAAAAAGCCGCGCCTCCCAGCACGAGCGCAACAATCGTCCACACGATGCCAAGCACCGGCTGCTGCATCACCGCCGGAAACTTGGTCATAGGCCACAGGTCGAAATGGATGACGACGAACATCATCATCAGCGCGCTCAGGTAGAACACCTGGGCCAGCCAAGCGTTGAACAATCCATGCGGATCGAGCGACGGCACGTACACCGGCGCACCCGCCATAAATTCGTAGCTGAAGAAAATGCGGAACAGCAGGTAGTTCAGCAGGTAGCAGACCACCAGAAGCGTCAGGCCCGCGGCCACCGGGTTCTTGATCATTTTCGTGATCGGCCAGCCGCCAAACATAATGGCCAGCCAGAAGGTAATCACCACCGAGACCACGGTACACATCATCAGCATGGGAGTCGGAGGCCCGATGCTCTTCCCCACGGTGGCAAACATGACCGGCGCGATGATCGCGCCCGCCAGAAGGCATATCACCACGTAGGCCAATCCCTTGGCCGGTTGCTTCAGCGCTCCCACGAACGCCGGCTGCTGCGCTCCCCACGTCACCGACGCGATGATTTCCATGGGAATGATGCACAGAAGATAGAAAGAAACCCATCCCGCAAACATGGGGAACGAAAACCGCGAGATGAATCCCAGAGCGATGGCAATGACGATCAGTGTGGCGGCCGCTCCCACACCTACCTGCTTCCCTTGCGACATCGATTGCCTCCTTATTTCTGTGGCTTTATCTTCGCGACAGGAACGAGCGTGTCAAACGGAGGCGGATGCTATCACGGCCTGTTGAGCGGATACAAGGCCGGCGCGAGCCGGAGGAAAACGGGTTTTACGAGCGATTGTTTTGCCGCCGGTAAGCGGC
>JBEKTG010000404.1:0-3635 GCA_049516275.1 Candidatus Acidiferrales bacterium | reverse complement strand
CCGGCCTGCGCCATGCCCAGGTTGATCACGCCGGTGGCTCCGCGCCGCAGCCAGCGGAAATTCAGCCAGCAGAGAGCCGCTCCCAGGGCGACGCCTGAGGCACCTCGAATTCCCCATTTCAGCGAGGCTGCCAGCGCCATTATTCCGCCCAAGATTGGGATGAAGAGCTCGATGCGGCGCTCGATGGCTTCGGAGTCGGAGGGATTCACGGTCTTTTCAGGGCTTCTTGTCGTGAAGAGCCGCGCTCTTCACGGCGTCTCGTACGCCGACGATCACGCCGAGAATTCCGAGGACGATCAGGAGCAGCGGCTTGGTGTGCAGCCAGCGATCGAGAAAAAATCCCAGTACGCCGCCCATGACTACGGGGCCAACCAGGATGAACGGCAATTCAAAGGCGAGTGCGATTTGCTTGACTGTCCCGCCGCCCTGGTCTTTATTTGGTGAAGGATTGCCGGAAGCCATTGGACGCTCTCTTTCAACCGTGATTGGCGCCGTGAAGAATCGCCACCGAATGCGGCAGCAGATCGGCCACCGCGTCAAGGCACTCCAGCGCGCCCTTTGGGCTGCCCGGCAAATTTACGATGATGGTGGCGCCGCGAATTCCCGCTACTGCGCGCGAGAGTATGGCGCGCAGGTTTTTCTTGACGCCTTCGGCTCGCATCTGCTCGGGGAAGCCGGGGATCATGCGTTCGCAGACCGACTGCGTGGCTTCGGGAGTCACGTCGCGCGGGCCGAGGCCGGTGCCGCCGGTGGTCAAGATCAAGTCTACGCTGTTTGCGTCGGCGGCCGTCTTCAGAAACGATTCGATCGCGGCGCGGTCGTCCGCGAGCACGCCGGACGAGACGACTTCCCAGCCGAGCGATTTGCAACGCGCGCGGACCTCGGGGCCGGAGCGGTCTTCATATTTACCGGCGGAGACTGAATCGCTGACGGTGAGAATGGCTACACGCATGGGTTCGATGGCGGCGCGGCGAGCTAGCTTTCCGTGGCTTCGGCGTTTTCTGGAGTGGCGTCCCGCTGGCCCTCGTCCATCAGCCGCAACCCTTCCATCAGCAGGCCCGTGGTGGTGCGGGAAATGGTGGTGCGGGTGGGGGCGCTGTTGAAATCGATCTCGAACTCGCCGTCGGTCCAGCGGACGGCCTGGTAGACGGCTTCTTCGCCTTCGATCGATCCGGCGCGCGCGTCCGCGCACTGCCCGGCGGCGAAGAATAATTCGCACGTCTCGCCCGCGCGCCGGACGGTCAGCTGGCACGATTTCTGGCCCATCTCGAGCGACTGCATCAGGTCGAGAATGCTCATTTCTTCGAGGCGTCCCTGGATCACACCGGGGCGCACCGCGCGCTTCTGCAGCTTTTCAAGCTGGAGGCGGTCGATCACTTTTTTGGCGCGCTGCACGAGGTCGTTCAGGAAGAAAGGCTTGCTGATCAGCTCTTCGACGCCATCGGAGAGGGGGCGGAGTTTTTCTTCGATATCGCCGCGGCTGGCCAAGAAAATAAACGGGATGCTGCGAGTCTGGGGGCGGGCGCGAACTTTTTCGTAGAGCTGGCGGCCATCGATGCCGGGCATGCGGTAGTCGCAGACCACGAGGTCGGGCTGCTCGTCGATGATTTTCATCAGCGCGTCGGCGCTGTCGGCCGCGGAGTGCGCGGTGCAGAGGGGCGAAAGGCCTCGCATGATCAGGTCGAGGATCAGCGGATTGTCATCGACCACGAGCACTTTGACATCTTTCGCGTGCGACATTTTTGTTGGGAACTACTTACGCTTTTCCGGCCGCACGTACAGGCCGCTTCTGCCGCCGGACTTCTTTGTGACGTAAACGTCGCCGATCGTCATGCCGCGTTCGAGTGCTTTGCACATGTCGTAGATCGTGAGCGCCGCTACGGAGGCCGCCACCAGCGCTTCCATCTCGACGCCCGTGGGGCCCGTGGCCGTCGCTTCCGAGGTAATCTCGACTCCATTCTGGCACAGCTTTGCGCTCACATCCACGTGCGTCAAGGACAGGGGGTGACAAAGCGGAATCAGCTCGGAAGTGCGCTTGGCGGCGGTGATTCCTGCTATCCGCGCGATTTCGAGGGGGCTGCCCTTGGGGGACTTGAGGCGGCGCACCGCTGCCACGGTGGTTCGCTGCATACTCACGAACGCGTGGGCCACGGCTATGCGGGACGTGGCGGGCTTGGACGTGACGTCCACCATGCGGACGCGGCCCTTTTTATCGTAGTGCGACAGCTTTTTCATCGAGGATGCTCAAAAACGGAATTCTAAAAGCTTCCACGGCGCGGCAGAACGTCCACCCATTCGCCCGCTTCGAGGTGCAGCCGCGGTTGATCGACGCGGACAAAACAATTGCCTCGCACGACCGCGCCGATATCGCCCGAGCCCTCCCAGAGCATCAATTCGACGTGCGGCTCACCGTTGGGCCAGCTTACGCGGGCCGGGAGATAGTGCGCTACGCCGGCCTTTTCGTCGATGGCGTGGCTTAGCCGGGCCTTGAAAAACGGCAGAGGCTGCGGCTTGTAGCAGGCGAGCAGCTCGATTACCGGCACGGCGAACAACTCGAAGGTGACCATCGTGGAGACGGGATTTCCCGGGAGTCCCAGAACCGGTTTGCCCTTGCACCAGCCGAACACGGCGGGCTTTCCCGGGCGCAGCGCCACCGCGTCGAAAAAGAATTCCGCGTCGAGTTCGCGCAGGGCCGTTTCGGCCAGGTCGTACTTCCCCACGGACATACCGCCGCTCAGCAGCAGGAGGTCCGATGTAAGGCCCTGCTCGATTTTCGCTCGGAGTTCCGCCATATCGTCCCGTGCATTCTCGAGCGGCACTGGCTCGCCGCCGGAAAGGGCCACCTGCGCGGAAAGAGAGATCGTGTTGCTGTTGCGAATCTGAAACGGGCCGGGCTTCTGGTCCACTTCCACTACTTCATCGCCGGTTGAGAGAATCGCCACGCGCGGACGCCGGATCACCTGCGCGCGGACGCGGCCCACTTCGGCGGCCATGGCGAGCTCGGCATAGCTGATGCGGGTTCCCTTCGTGACGACCACCTCTCCGACACGGGCCTCGGCCCCGGCGTGGACGTAATGCTGCCCGGGCCTCGCAACTTGTTCGAAGATGACGGAGTCGCCCTCTTCGCGCGCGTACTCCTGCATGAGCACGGTGTTCGTGCCGCGCGGCAGGGCCGCGCCGGTAAGAATTCGCACGCACTGGCCTGGTTCGACCGCGCCGCTGAAAGCCACACCGGCGCGGCTTTCACCGACTAATTTGAGTTTCACGCCGGGTTGCATGACATCGGATGCGCGCAGGGCAAAGCCATCGCGGATGGAACGGTCAAACGGAGGGTAATTGCGGTCCGCGACGATGTTCTCGGCGAGGATGCGTCCGAGGGCCTGCGACGGATCGCGCGCAAACTCGACTGTCTCCGTCTTGGGCGGGCATTTCCCCGCTTTTGCGGTGACAACCTCGATTACCTTTGCGCGCGCCTCTTCAACGGAGAGCATTTCAGGCTATAGCCAGGATGCGAGCTTGGTTCCCTTCGGGACAATCGTAGCGTCACGCTCGGGCCCCGTCGAGATCATTCCGATCTCCACCTGGAGATGCTCGGAAATAAAATTGAGATATTCGCGCGCCGGGCCGGGCAGGTC
>JBEKTG010000403.1:0-3635 GCA_049516275.1 Candidatus Acidiferrales bacterium | reverse complement strand
TGTAGCCCGCATCGGCGAGGCGGCGGGCTTCGGCGAGGACAGCGTCGCTCGGACGGCTGCGTTCGGGGCCGCGCGTGTGCGGCACCACGCAGTAGGAGCAGGCGTAGTCGCAACCCTCGATGATGGTGATGTAGGCGCGGATGGGATTGTCGCGCCGGGTGACTTCGGTTTCGAAGGTTTCGTCGGTATCGAGATCGAGGCCGGCCACGCGGCGGCCTCCGGCTTCTAGCTCGTCCATTAGGGCGGGGAGTTTCTGGTAGCTCGCGGAACCGCATACCAGACTGACCCAGGGGGCGCGCTCGAAAATCTGCTCGCCTTCCTGCTGGGCGACGCAGCCTAGCACGCCGATGATCTTTCCAGATTCGCGGGCGGCGGTGCGCCATTCGCCCAGGCGCGAGAAGACCTTGTGGGCGGCCTTTTCGCGAATGCTGCAGGTGTTATAGAGGACGAGGTCGGCCTGGGCGGGGGTGTCTACCAGACGGTAGCCGCGGGCCATGAGGACTCCCGAGACTTTTTCGGAGTCGTGGTCGTTCATCTGGCAGCCGAAGGTTTCGATGAAGAAGGATTTGCCGGCGGGCGGTGCGCCCTGGTTGGCGGAATCTTGCGCGCGGGGCTTGGCGTAGTTGTGACGCGCGTGCACCTGGGGCTTCGGGGCAGGCTGGGGGCTGGAAAGCGCGTCCACGGAGATGTCGAAGGCCTTGTTCATGGCTGCAGTCGAATTCTAACACACGGGAAGTTGGCACTCTGCGCTTGGGTGGTATCGCAAAATCGCGAGGTGCGGAGGCATATGAACTAAAGGAGGCAAAGGAAGCGGCGTCGAAACCGTCCATCGCCTCGAAGAAGACGAGTTCTTCGACGTGGAAGAGTTCTCCAGCCGCGGCGATTTCCTCGCCAAAGCCCACACCTGCCAGCTTTCCTTCAATCGCATGTGACGGGAAACAGTTCTGTCTATTTAGTATCAACCAGCTGATTCGAGATATTCCTGGAATCCCGTGCAAACTCAAGGGCCTCGGTTATGATCCCAGTGAGCATTCCGCTGAATACGAATCCGTGGAATGGGAGTACTCCATACCAATACAGAATCCCCAGCAGGCCGCGCGGCTTGAATAGGGCGCGCTGCTCCAGCTCGGATTCACCGTCTCCGTCAGGCGTGACGCAGAATTCCAGCAAGGCCTCGCCTGGGAGCTTCATCTCGGCGCGCAGGGTGAGCGAGCGGTCCTTCTCGATGCCCACCACGCGCCAGAAGTCGAGTGGTTCGCCATAGGCGAGCGTCTCGGGATGCAGGCGGCCGCGACGGAGTCCCGGGCCTCCCGCGAGAACGTCCATCCAGCCTCTGATTCGCCACAGCCAGGCAGCCGAATACCAGCCGTGGTCTCCTCCCAGCAGGCAAACTGCTTTGAATACCGCAGCCGGCGGCGCCGCGATGTGTACCTGGCGAATATCGTGAAATACGGTGCCTCCCGCCCATTTTGGATCGCCGGGAATCGTGCCCGCCACCTCTCCGGCCATTGTCCAACTCGTCTCTACGGCGTGTTCGGCAATTTTGCCGCGCGCCGCCGCTACGGATTCGCGGACGGTGAGCAGCTTCTGCGGAAGGATGTGCGTGATGTGGTCCTCGCGGCAGACCACGGGATTCCTGAGCCCCTCGGCCAGCGGCTTGGCGATGTTGTGGCCGAGTGGAGTCACAAGGTGGATCCAGTAGGAGCTTAGCCGCGGCGTCAGCACCGGCACGGGAACCACCAGGCGCTTCCGCAGGCCTAGCTCTTCCGCCATGATGCGCATGATTTGCAGGTAGCTCAGAACTTCGGGGCCGCCGATGTCGAATGTGCGCCCGGCTGTCTCCGGGCTCGACAGCACGCCCACCAGATAGCCGATCACGTTGCGCACCGCGATCGGCTGGCATGGCGTGCGTACCCATTTGGGTGTGACCATCACCGGGAGGCGCTCCACGAGATAGCGAAGAATCTCGAAGGATGCTGAGCCGGAGCCGATGATCATCGCCGCGCGCAGCACCGTCACCGGGACGCCGGTCGAGGCCAGCGCCTTCTCGACCTGCCGCCGCGACGTTAAATGTTCGCTTAGCCCCGCTCCCGTTTCGCCGAGGCCGCCCAGGTAGATGATCCGCCGCACACCTGCCCTTTTTGATGCGCGGGCGAAGGCGGTGGCGAGCTGCAGATCGCGCTTGGCGTACTCGGCGCTTGCGGAGTTCATCGAGTGCACCAGAAAGAAGGCGGCGTCGCAGCCGGTGAGGCTTTCGGTGAGCGATTGCGCGTCGGAGAGGTCCGCCTGCGCCACCTGCACGTTGCGGTCGCGGGACCAGGCGCGGTCCTGCAGCTTGCGCGGCGAGCGCACCAGGCATCGCACCGCGTAGCCGGCGTCGAGCAGGCGCGGCACGAGCCGCCCGCCGATATAGCCCGTTGCTCCCGTGACTGCGATGCGCTTCATGCCGTGCTTCAATCATAGGCACAATGAGCGGGCGCGGGTGATAAACATTCGCGGGAGTAATTTCCGGGGAGGTGAGTGTGCCAATCTGAACCGCCCGTTCAGACGAGAATCGACGGCCCGGGAACGCCAATCTCCCGATTGGCGGTTCAAAGGCGCCATTCAGGAGAATGGCGATCCCAGGGACGACGAAGATCAAATGCTGCACAGGCAAGAGTGCCTCTGCCGCTTAAACCGGAAGAGAGACTCTTCGCTACGTTCAGAATGACTCCGAACCGCGAAGACGACGGGCAACTGCGGGTGTTGCCACGTAGGGGAGCATTGGAGGTATGATGCGGGCGAGAGTTTGTTCTGAGGAGGCACTACGATGAAGTGGAATACTATGATGCGAAATACAACGACGCGAAATATTTCTTTTGCCGTAATTGCGCTGCTGGCTGCGCTACCGCTGCTGGCGCAGGCGCCGAAGGGCTGGAAGGTCCGCACCGACCGCAGCGCGGAAGCGGAAGATCCTGACGCGGCGGGCGCCGTCAAGCTGGCCGCGACGGGCGCGGGCTTTCACATCAACACTCCGCAAGCGGCCGTGTTCTGGAATCCGGCGAATAGCGCCAGCGGAAATTATTCGCTGAAGGGCACGTTCACGCTGCAGCAGCCTACCGGCCACGCTGAGTATTACGGCATCATCTTCGCCGGGAACGGCCTCGAGGGCGCGGCTCAAAGCTACCTGTATTTCGTCGTGGCGGAGGACGGCACGTGGCTCGTGAAGCATCGCAGCGGCCCTTCGACTGACACGGTCGTCGATAAGACGCCCAACGCCGCCGTGAAGCAGCCCGACGCCAGCGGTAAAGCTACCAACGCCCTAGAAGTACGCGTGGGCGCGAGCAAGATCGATTTCGTCGTTAATGGCACGGTCGTTGGCAGCACGCCCAAATCCGGCATGGCCGCCAAAACCGACGGGGTCTACGGCATCCGCTCGAATCATCACCTGGAGCTGCAGGTCGATAACTTCGGCATGGGCAAGTAGCGAAATCCTCGTCAATGAATCAACCGGGGGATCGATAGCGGAAACAACGGCTCATAGAAGCGGTTAAAAGGACCGACTCTTCCATCTAAAGGGCCGGATGCCCGAAAAGCGCGCTAAGGGCTCACTTACGGGAACTTATGGTAGTCTCAACCATGCCTTCCGCACCCCG
>JBEKTG010000402.1:0-3993 GCA_049516275.1 Candidatus Acidiferrales bacterium | reverse complement strand
TCTTCCACCTTCGCGAGGCGCCACGGATGCGCAGCCACGCCGTTGAGGACGATGCGGATGCGCTCGATCTTGCCGCCGTTCACCACTCTTGCCGACGCGATGTTGACGAGCGGGAAATCCCACACGGGCCGGTCGCGCACCTTCTCAAAGTAAAACTCCGTATTGGCCCACGTGGACGGAATGCGAATCGCGGTCAGCAATTCGCCCGGCTCCAGCGTAGTCATGCGGGTGATGTCGAACGCCGGCCCGATAAAATAGTTCTCCGCATCGACGACCCGCTCGCCCTTCGAACTCTTGATCACCATCTTCGCTTCGAGCGCCACCATGGCCGGAGCCGAATCGGACGGTCCGCGCCCAGAATGGCATGCTCGCGGTTGATGGCGGTCGGCGTATCCGCGTAACACATGTTGCCGCCCGCGCGGTAGCAGGGGAAACCCGCGCGGTAATACCAGCAGCGCGCATCCTGAGAGACGTTGCCGCCGATCGTCCCCTGGTTGCGAATCTGTGGCGATGCCGCCGCTTCCGCGGCTTCGCTCAGGATGGAGAACTTTGCCTTCACGGAGGGATCGTTGACGACATCGGTCAGCGTGGTCATGGCGCCGATCTCGAGTCCGCCATCCATTTCCCGGACGCCAGCCAAATCCTTGATCTGGCTCAGGTCCACAAGCACCTTGGGGCGCTTGATGCGATCCTTCAACCAGTCGAAGCTGTCCAGACCGCCCGCCAGCACCCACGCATCCGACCCGTGCTCCCGGAGAAGCGCTACCGCATCGTCCACGGACGCGGGCTGAAACAGCTCGAACGCCGGCATCACATCGCGAATAACAGCCATATTCGATTCTCCTGATTTCTGCTTCTATCGATTCGCCCGATAAACTTCTTCAATCTTGTTAAATATGGGCCGTAAGAGTCTCGGTTACCGGCTTGCCCGCTTCGAGCGACGTCAAAATAATGTCCGCCGTCACCGGAGCTCGCCGGAAGACCTCGTCACCCACCGCGTTCGAGATCGCGTTCAGAATCGCGCAGCACCCGCCGCCCACCGGCGGCTCGCCGATTCCGCGCGCACCCACCGGAGTCTCCGGATCGGGAATGTCCAGTGCCGCCCACTCCATGTTGGTCGGCACATCCAGAATCGTGGGCGGCTTGTTCTCATAGAAGCGCTTCGCGAGAAACACGCCCAGGTGCTGGTCGTAAACCCACTTCTGCCCGATCGCATGACCGATCCCCAGCATCGACCGGCCCAGAATCTGGCCGCCCAGAGCCGCGGGGTGAATCACGGTGCCAACGTCGGCCACGGCGAGGAAGTCGAGAATCTTGTAGCTGCCGGTTTCGACGTCCACCTCCACCTCGGCAAACGATGCCACGAACGAAAACGGCGCCCCATCGCCGCCGTAGTTATCCCGGCCGACGCCCATGAGCCCCTGCCCTGCCAGAGCCTTGGCCGAAGCCACCGTCATCTTGTTGATGTCTTTGGGCAGTTCGTGGCCGTCGTAGGTGCCGCCGAGCGCGATGGCTCGCTGTGCCGCCTGCGCCAGCGTCATTCCAGCGCCGCCGCCCTTGCGGTACACCCGCTCGTGCCCCACTTCATAATCCTCGGGACGCCCGCCGTGTTCCTTCGCGGCAATTTCCTGCAGTTTTCTCTTTCCGTCCGTGGCGGCCGCATGAGCCGCGCGCGTCATGGCATGGGTGGTCTGGCTGCCGCCCGAAGCGCAGGACCACGGAAGATTCTTCGAGGTATTGCCCCAGGCGAGCTCCACCTTCTCCCAGGGAACTCCCATCATTTCCGCGGCCACGCGGTTGGCATCGCTGAACGTGCCGGTGCCCAGGTTCCCGACGCCGGACTGGATGTACATCTTCCCGTCCGGTTTGATGATGAACAGGCCGTCGTAACCTCTCGACCCGCCGACGAACGTGCTGCTGGATACGCCCACGCCCCGCACCTTCGTGCCGTTGCGCTTGCCCGCCGAGGCCTTGCGCTCGTCCCAGCTGAACATTTGCGCGCCGTTATCGAACGCAGTCTTGAGGAAACAGCTAGTGGTGTAGCCCCGCTTTCCATTTACAGGAGGTCCCCACAGCGCCTTGCCCTCGGGCGCGTTGATCCGGCGCATGGCCACCTGGTCCACATTCAATTGCCGCGCGGCCTTCGCGAGCAGAGGCTCCATCAGCGTGATGCCCTGCATGCCGCCCGGCGAACTCTGCGCCGACCGCGGAACCGTGTTGGTAAGCACGGAAATCCCGCGCCACTTCATCGCGGGAGGCTGATAAAGCAGCGAAATAATCCGCCCCGCCATGTTGAAATCGCCCGCCTGTTGGTAAGGGCCGTTGTCGCCCACGGCGTACATGTCAACCGCGGTGAGCCGGCCATCTTTGTCGAAGCCGGCCTTGATGCGCCCGTTGATGCTGGGGCGCCCGCGCCCGATGTAATGCTCTTCCTCGCGGGAAATGCGCATCATCACCGGCGCGCCGCACTTCTTTGCCAGCACGGCGGGAATAATCAAATGTACGGAACCCGTGATCTTGCTGCCGAATCCGCCGCCGGTGTATTCGCTGATCACCACGACGTCTTCCGCCTTCATGTTCATCCAGCGGGCCACAGCCGGAACCGTCTGCACCGTGCTCTGAGTGCCCACATGCATGAAGAGCTTTTTGCCCTGCCAATAAGCCATGGCCGAGCGCGTCTCGAGACATTGGTGGCTGGTGTTTGGCGTCGAGAACGTCTCGTCGAGAACAAGCGCCGCGTTCTTGAAGCCGCCTTCGACGTCGCCGTACGTCCAGTCGTCGGTCGACTTGCCCATCGGCATCTTGCCTTCGGCGTAATCCTTGAAGTCCTCGTCGGTCCACTTGATCTCGGTCACGTCGAGCGGAGGCGGAGGAGCAGGTTTCGCGCCGGGCGCCGGAGGCGGAACGGGCTTGCGCGCCCACGTATTACCCTCGACGCGCGCGTTCGGGCTGCCCGGCCGCAGGCTCACAAACGGGTCCACCACGTAAGGAAGGGGTTCGTAATCGACCTTGATCTTTTCGATCGCGTCCGCCGCAGTCAGTTCATCGACGGCTGCGAGAGCCAAAATCGGTTCGCCCTGGAACACAGGTTCATTCGCGAGGCCGCGTTCACCGCGCGGGTCCGCCTTGATCACCACGCCCAGATCGGTCACCGAATCCGCCGGAGCCGGAAGATCGTCCTGGGTGATGATGCCCTTCACGCCCGGCATGGCCAGCGCCTCGGACGCATCAATACTCACCACCTTGGCATGTGGGTAGGGGCTGAGCAGCAACTTCGCGAAAAGCATACCCTCGGCGCGAAAATCCTCGGCGTACTTCGCGCGCCCCGTAACCTTGGCAACGAGGTCGGGCGTGGTGTAATTCTGCCCCACCAATTTCGACTTATCTTTGGAGGCAGCCGTCTGGGCAGTCACCATCGGCCTGTTTGTATTTGCAGCAGTTGCTTTGGGGTCGTTTGTCGAGCTAGACATTTTTCACTCCCCGCGAAAGTTCGGCGCCGCGCATCAGCGCGGTCAAAATCTTGTCGTAATCCTGGCACCGGCAGAGGTTGCCCGAAATACCATGCGCGAGCTGCGCCCGCGTCGGATTCGGATTTTTCTTGAGGTATCCAACGGTGGACATCACAAAGCCCGGCATGCAGAAAGCGCACTGGAACCCTTGTTCTTCCACCACTCCCTGCTGCACAGGATGAAGCGTGCCATCGGCGGCGGCCAACCCTTCGATCGTCTGGATTTTCTTGCCGCGGGTGGTATGGGTGAGCACGGAGCAGGCGTAGATGGGAACGTCGTCGATGAGCACGGTACATGAACCGCATTCCGCGCGGTCGCAACCGAGCTTGGTGCCTGTGAGCCCCAGCTTGTAGCGCAGCGTCATCGCCAGCGTTTCCTGCTTCATCACGTCGACGGCCCTTTGCTGGCCGTTCACGTTCAGCATGATCAGGCGTTCCACCGATCCCGGCGACGCCGCGAAGGTGTGATAGGCGTTCCGGACAAG
>JBEKTG010000401.1:0-3648 GCA_049516275.1 Candidatus Acidiferrales bacterium | reverse complement strand
ATCGTGAGTTTCCCGAAGCGGACGGTGCCGCCGCGGAAGGATTGGAAGTTGCGCGCGCCGCAGCGGCTCGCAATCGTTTCCCTGCTCCCCGGCGCGCCGAATGTCATCGCGATCAGGCCGTTTTGAATCTGAATGCTGCTTAGGTGCCCGTGCATTTTCGGAGGGGGAAGGAGCAGTTGGGGGTCCAGGATCAGATCGTCTTTATCGACTGCCACTCCAGAGATTTTCGAGGTGTCAAGGAGTTTGGCCGTATCGAGGCCCAGCAGATCCATCAGACCCTTCACCGGAAGATGAAGCGCCCGGACTTTCAGCGTGTGCACGCGAATCTGGCCGTCGGGCGTGGCCGCCATGGTTCCCTGGGTCTCGAAATGTATGCCGCCTTTGTTCGCGAGGATGCCTTTCATCACGACTTCGTTGCCCTGAATCGTGAGCTCGAGATCCTTAAGCGGCGCGCCGGGCTTTGCGAAAACGTATTCGTTGAGGGCGTTGGTCATCGCTTGAGGCTGCACTTGGATGCTGGCCGAGTCCACTTCCAGATGAAACGAGCTCTTGTCGTCAAACACCGGGATGCCGCCGTTGTCGGACGCCAATTTGCCCTGCAGCGTGGCTATGTGCACGACGATTGTGTCGGTGAGATGGAAGTCGACATTTTTCATCGCCGTCCGGACAATGCCGGCGGCATTTGAGGGCGCATCGCTTTTCTCGGCTGGTTTCTGGACTGGCGCCTGCGCGCGAAGCGGACGGGGATGCGCCATAAGAATTGCGAGGAAGAGATTGAAACCCAGCGCCAGCAGGAAAGCTCTCATCGTGGAACCCCTCGTTGGAGGGCGCACAATCGCCCGGGTTCGAAAGTAGGACAGCCGGGTTCGCCTGGCAATCCACGGTATGCCCGATATATGAGTTATCTTCAGGCTTGCTCGGGAGGAACGGGCACGGGAAACCGGGTAGAATCCGGTAGTTGAATCCTCGCCTGGGACAGAAAACTGCGCTTAGCTGAATTGTTATACGGCGCGAATAACTCGATAGCTGCTATTCGCGGAGGAGGTCGGGCGTTCCTTCGCGCTGGCCTTGCGCGGCGCTTTCTTGGTGACTAGATGGGCGCCTTCGGTCAGATCGACCAGCTTTACCCACATTTCATCGCCCTGTGGGACCGCCATTACCTTACCCAACTGCGCCGTGGATTCCAACAAAATCACGGGGCCGTGCGTGCGATGCCGGTGCGTTGCCGTGCGGGTGTCTGCCATGAGTTTCCTCGTTTTCCGTTTTCTGCTGAGGACTCTATTATGAGCCGTTCGAGGGAAGTACGGGGAACTATCTTGAGGGCCCCCGAGAGGGCGAAAGTGCGGGCGCATCAGTCGATCTTGATACCCTATCCGGGTATGGTAGTATGTCGCGGGCCGGTTGGTCACGCGGCGTTCATCTTTCTCGTGTCTAATGGCAGGCCGTAAACATCGATCACAGATGGGCATTTATCCGAAGTTTTGTGCGGGGTACTGCACCGAGGTAATGCAATGATCCGAGAAATCCAGGAATTTTCCATTCTTTTATTGATGCTTAACATGCTGTTGACCGGCTGCGGGAACGCCAAGAGCGACCCCGCCGCGGGCGCGCCTCCGCAGTTGAGGGTCGAGTCTGCCGGCGATCCCAATGTTTTTCGCACGGATCATCCCGAGCAATTTCCTTTGACGGCCGCCGTCGCGCACACGGCTTACTCCGAACTGAAAGTGACCGGCACGGTGAGCGCGGATATTTCCAGAACCGTCCCCGTGATTTCGCTGGCCTCCGGACGGGTGATCGAAATCGACGCGCGCCTGGGAGATACCGTCAAGAAAGGGCAGCTTCTCCTGCGCGTGCAAAGCGCCGATATCGCCGGCGCCTATTCCGATTACCAGAAGGCCCAGGCGGATGAGCAGCTCGCCCGCACACAGCAGGAACGCGCCCAGCTCCTCTACGACCGCGGCGCAATCTCCTTGAACGGCCTGCAGATTGCGCTGGATACAGAAGCCAAGGCGAAGGTGGACGTGGCGACCGCTGCGGAAAAACTCCGCGTGCTCGGCGCCACCAGCCTTGATCAACCATCGGGCATCGTGGAGATTCATGCGCCGGTGGCGGGCGTGATCACAGACCAGCAGGTTACCAACGCAGCGGGGGTGCAAGGCCTCAGTTCACCCAATCCATTCACAATTTCGGATCTGACCTACGTCTGGATTCTCTGCGATGTATACGAGAACGATCTTTCGAACGTGCATCTCGGAGAGAAGGCCGATATCCGGCTGAATGCGTATCCGAATCAGGCATTCACCGGTGTGATCGGCAACGTGGGGCCGGTCCTCGATCCGAACCTGCGCACGGCGAAAGTTCGCATCGAGATGCGCAACCCGGGGCTGATGCGCCCAGGGATGTTCGCCACCGCTACGTTTCACGGGCAACGCAGCGAAACGCGGGCGGCGGTTCCAGCCACGGCCATCCTTCACTTGCACGATCGCGATTGGGTCTACGTGCCGGTCAACCGGAACCAGTTCCGCAGGGTCGGCGTGGTGGGCGGGGAGATGCTGCCCGGAAACTTGCAGGAAGTGGTCTCGGGTCTCGCTCCAGGCGGACAGGTAATCGCCAACGCCCTCGAATTTCAAAACACTGCGGAACAGCGATGATCGATTCTCTCGTCGACATCGCGCTGCATAACCGGTTCATCGTTCTGGCCATCGCTCTGGCGTTGTTCGTGTGGGGCGCCATCGCGTTCAAGGAACTACCCGTGGAGGCTTATCCGGACGTGGCGAACACCTGGGTGCAGGTGATCACCCAATGGCCGGGGCGCGCGGCGGAAGAGGTGGAGCAACAGGTAACCATACCCATCGAAATTCAGATGAATGGTATCCCGCATCTCTCGCACGTTCGATCGTCCTCGCTGGCGGGACTTTCGGTGGTCAATCTGATTTTCGACGATGAGTCGGACAACGATTGGGACCGCCAGAAGGTGCTCGAGCACCTTTCCTTTGTGACGCTTCCATCAAACGTGACTGCTCAGATTGGCCCGGATTTCAGCCCGATCGGATCGATCTACTGGTACACGCTGACCAGCAGCAACCCAGCGTATGACGTGATGAACCTCAAATCCCTCCAGGATTGGGTGATCAGCAAATATATGAAGTCCGTCCCGGACGTGGTGGACGATTCTTCCTTCGGGGGCATCACGCGCGAATACCAGGTGCGCGTCGATCCGGACAAACTCGTCTCCTACGGACAGAGCATCGCGCAGGTCGAGCAGCAGATTACGAATGCCAACGCGAACGCCGGGGGAAGCTTCATCGAGCAGGGGGCGCAGCAGATCAACGTGCGTGCCGTGGGGCTGGTGACAAACGTAAACGACATCGCAAAAACCGTGCTCAAGACGCAAAACGGAGCGGCACTGCGCGTGCGGGATATTGCCGATGTCGTGCAGGGACCGAAAATCCGGCTGGGCCAAATCGGCAAGGCGATCCATCGCTCGGATGGCGTCGTGGTGGATGACAACGACGTGGTGGCAGGCATCGTGTTTCTGCGCAAGGGCGCCGACACGGCGACGACACTCGACGCCATTCACGCGATGGTTCGCCGGCTGAACGATCATATTCTGCCGCAGGGCGTGAAAATCGTTCCCTACCTGGATCG
>JBEKTG010000400.1:0-3652 GCA_049516275.1 Candidatus Acidiferrales bacterium | reverse complement strand
TCCGCTTGGGCGTGGTCTTCCTGCACGCGTGTTTCGGAACGCAACTGTTGCTCGGCGGTGCAGCCTATTGGGCCGTGATGAACGCGGGCGATAATTTTCAGCCGTCCCTGCTCTACGTCATCCTGACGGTAGCTCACGTGCTTGGTGGAGCGCTGACGCTGGCCGCCTCGACGGTCTTGACCCTTTCCTGCATTCGTTTGATTCGTCCGTCGTCTTTCGTCGCAACCGATTCATCCGGCGCACGCCTGGCGGGGCGCCCAACCGCGGGCTGAGGCCGCCCGGACAAGCAGGGGAAGAACAGCGCTCATGAACGAACTCCGTGCGGAAGCGATCGCAGCCCAAAGTAAGTCCTGGGCCTACGTGGCTCTCACCAAGCCCGACGTCACGTTTCTCGTGGTGATCACCACCGTCGCCGGTTTCTATCTGGGCTCCAACGGCCCGATGGACTGGCTGCTCCTGCTCCACACCCTCTGTGGCACGATGCTCGTCGCCGGCGGAACCGCCGCACTGAACCAATACGTCGAGCGCGACATGGACGCGGTCATGCGCCGGACTGCCGCCCGCCCGCTGCCCTCAGGCCAGTTGCAGCCCCGCGAAGTTCTGATTTTCGGCTTCGGAGCCATCGTAGTAGGCGGCGCCTGGCTGGCTGTCGCCGTAAGCAGCCTCGCATCGATGGTAGCGCTGGCCACCTGCGTCCTCTACCTGTGCTTGTACACGCCGCTCAAGACCCGCACCACCTGGGCCACAGCCGTAGGAGCGGTGCCCGGCGCGTTGCCGCCGGTGATTGGCTGGGTCGCGGCGCACGGCTCGCTTTCCCTCGGCGGATGGGTTTTGTTCGCCATCCTGTTCTTCTGGCAATTCCCGCACTTCATGGCCATCGCCTGGATTTATCGCGAAGACTACGCGCGCGCCGGAATCAAGATGCTCCCGGTGGTCGATCCGAAGGGCGACGCGACCTTCCGCCAGATCGTCTGCACCTCCGCGATCCTGGTCTGGGTGAGCGCCCTGCCATCGCTTCTCGGAATGGCCAGCATCCGCTATTTCTTCGGCGCGCTAGTGCTGGGCATGCTCTTGCTGCAAGTAGGCCTCTGGGCCAACCGGTCTCGCACCAACGTCCGCGCCAAGTGGCTGATGCACGCCACGGTAGCGCACATCCCACTCCTGCTAACGTGGATGATCGTCGACAAGCTGGTCCGGTGAGCGCCCCGCGCGCGTCCGAAAGCTCCGCATGCAGTTATTCTGAGCACGGTTTAAGCGCGAAGAATCCCTCTTCCGACTTCGGTTTCGATCAGGAGACATCCATCGATCGAAAGGCCAGGCCGCCGTTGCAGTCCGGCTTTTCGCTATGACGATCCCTCTTTCGTCTCTCCCCGCTGTCAACGCATCGCTCAACGGGGCCTCGGCTGTCTTCCTTTTTGCCGGTTACCTGTTCATCCGCCGCGGAAAAATCCAGGCCCATCGCGCCTGCATGATCACCGCGTTCACCTGCTCCACAGTTTTTCTGGCGTGCTACGTATACTTCCACCTGCACGCCGGGATCATCCGCTTCGGCGGACAGGGCTGGATTCGCCCCGTGTATTTCACCCTGCTGACATCCCACACGATCCTGGCCGTGGTAATCGTGCCGCTCGTGCTGATCACCCTCTCCCGCGCCCTGCGCGAACGCTTCGACCGCCACCGTGCCATAGCCCGCTGGACGCTGCCCCTATGGATCTACGTTTCCGTCACCGGCGTAATCATCTATTGGCTCCTCTACATCGCCTACAAACCAATAGGTGCCCCGGCCTAAAGTAATTTTTCTTTTCAGCTTGAAAATTGGGGCAACGCACGCCGCGTCTCACCCCGGTAAGCGCCATCCCCTAACCAAGTGTCATCCCGAGCGAAGTGAGGGATCTGCTTTTGCTTTCCCCGGGAACGCCAATCTCCTGATTGGCGCTGTGTCTCAGCCTTTCGCTGCGCTCCGCCTAAGTTTGTGTAGTCATTCTGAAGCGCAGCGAAGGACGGTTCCATCGCTCGCCTTTCGAGCGATGAATCTCTCTCTCCTTAAGAAGAAGGCTCAGGACAACGACACTGCAGGAAGGGTAACGCGGCGGGCGAAAGGGCTATTTGTAGGACAGCACAGCCTTACCATCCTCGATCTTGATATCGCTGATGTCGTTAGGCAGCTTCAGCTTCTCTCTGTTCTCAGGCGACGCCATCATCTTCTCCACAGCCGCATCGAGCGTCGCTTGCGGCAAGGGCAGGGAACCAAGCTTCCCCGCCACCGGCTGGAACTTCACGTATCCGTCCTGCGTGCCCATGTGCCCGTCGAGTTCGAGCGACATATCCCGCCCGTGAAAATCAAACACCACGTAAGCCTTCACCAGGTCCCCGTCCATATCCACCTTCACGTCTTTCACTGACGATTGCACCTGTTCAATCGATTGCGGATCGGAGCTGGACAGCGCAGCCATCGCATCGTTCGCCGGATTATTCCCAGGCGCAGCCGAAGCCGAGGTGTTCGAGATACTCGCAGCCGGCATCGCCGGCCCGGCATCGCTAGATTGCGTCGGCGGCGTGGAGCCTGCCAGCTGTAGGTTCTGCGCGAGGTAGGAGTTCAACTCCGTGCCATCCATCTGTACTTGGGCGGGTTGCCCGGCAGCTTTAGCCTGGTCCGCCGCCGCGAATTTCTGCTCCACGCGCTTGGCGGCCGCAGGGTCGGTGGCCACAGTAGGCGCGGGAGACTTGTGCAGCACAAGCAGGATCACCACGATGAGACCCGCGAAGCTGATCCGCGTAGAGACTTGATAGATCTTCCGGAGTACGGTGGCGTCCGCCATGGAATCTCCCTGGCAGAAAGCTTAGCAGGGGAGAGAACTCGGAATGGGGGATCGGCGCAAAGCGTAGCGAAGTGCTTAACTGCCCCGAAGGACAGGCCCCGTCGGTAGATTTACGGATTTTGTCTCCGTCCGTAGTTTCCTACTACTTCAAATTTAAAGTATTTAAATGCTCCAAACTGAGTGGATTTTCGGCGCGTTTTTGCGGCTGCCGCGGATCAGTTTTCCAGCGCGCGCACCACGGACTCGGTGAATTCGGAGGTGGTCGCCGTGCCGCCGACGTCTCGCGTAAGCGTCTTGCCCTCGCGATACACCTGAAACAGCGCGTTACGGACGCTCCGCGCGGCGGCCGTTTCGCCGATGTAGTCGAGCATCATGATTGCGCTCATCAGCAGCGCGGTCGGATTCGCAATGCCTTTGCCCGCGATATCAGGGGCTGTTCCGTGTACTGCCTCGAAAAGCGCAACGCCCTCGCCGATATTTCCGCTGGGCACCATGCCGAGCCCGCCAACCAGTCCCGCCGCCAGATCGCTCATGATGTCGCCATACAGGTTCGTAAGCAGCAGCATGTCGAACTGGTTCGGATTGAGCACCATCTGCATGCACGCGTTGTCGACGATCAATTCCTTGTACTCAATCTCGGGATATTGCGCCGCCACCGCCCGCGCGGAAGTGAGAAATAAACCATCCGACATTTTCATGATGTTCGCTTTGTGAATCGCATGAATTTTTTTGCGCCCATATTTCTTCGCATACTCAAAAGCGAAGCGGGCGATGCGCGTGGAAGCTTTTTCGGTAATGATTTTCAGGCTTTCCACCACGCCGGGGGCGACGAT
>JBEKTG010000399.1:0-3658 GCA_049516275.1 Candidatus Acidiferrales bacterium | reverse complement strand
CCGTCAGCTCCTCGATTGGATACGGAAGATCGAAAAAGCCGTGCCGGTGGACCGGGTGCGCTTGTGGTCCGAGGGCGAGGAGAATTTCGAGGCCCGCGTCGAAGAAATTCTCGTGGCCCATTGACCCAATATTGACCAATGCCAATATTCAGAGGATCAAAAGCGGGAAACCAGGCTTCCGTCCACCCAGATGACGCGCTAGAATCACCGTACCACGTCCAATTGAGCGAGTTGGGGACTTTCCCGCGCGGTGGTTGGCAGCTGCGAAGCCAGCGCGGGGTCGCCAGGATCACGCTCGGGGCGTACGCAACTTAGCACGCTACTTAGCACGCTACTTATTGATGAGCGCTATCGCACAATCCGTGGCCGGAACCACCCGCGAAAAAGACAAGCCGAAACCACCCTCCGGCTGGGAACAGCTGAAGCACCTCATTCCCTACATGACTCGTTACAAAGGGATGGTTGCCCTCGGCCTGCTGTCGCTTACTTTGATGGGAATCGTCGGCGCGCTCCCACAGTTGATTATCGGTTCCGTCGTTGACTTGCTGAAAGGCTCTCCTCAGCCGCTTGCGACGCTTTCCGGCGTATCGCGGTCTGCATTGCATCCCCTGTTTGCACTGTACGCGCCGCTGAACCGGCACGCCCTGGGGCTTTATTGCTCGATTCTCCTGGGTGCGATGCTCCTGAAAGGGTTTCTATCGTTCTGGAGCCGCTGGATTCTCATCGGCATCTCGCGCGAGATCGAATACGACCTCCGCAATGACTTGCTCGCACGTCTTGTGAGGCTTGAACCCGAATTCTACGTAAGGAACCGCACCGGCGACCTGATGTCCCGCGTGACGAACGACCTGAATGCCGTGCGGATGGTTCTCGGCCCCGGTATCATGTACAGCGCGACCACCTTTGCCACGATGGTGCTGGCCATTTACTTCATGGCCAAGCTTTCGCTGGCGCTCACGCTTTGGGTGCTCATCCCTGTGCCCGTCGTAGTAATCGCCGTACGCTATTTCGGCCAGATCATTCACCGCCTCTCCGAAGAGATCCAGGCATCGCTGGGCGTGCTTTCCACGCGCGCGCAGGAGAATCTCACCGGCATCCGGGTGATACGCGCGTACGTGCAGGAAAAGCCCCAGATCGCGTCGTTCGACGAAGCGAACCGGGATTACGTGAACCAGAACATCAAGCTGATCGGCTCCTGGAGTTTGTTCTTCCCTGCCCTTTCCTCGCTGATCGGGATCACCGTGGTGATTCTGCTGGGGGCCGGCGGTATGGAGGTAATCGACCGCCGGGTAAGTCTCGGAACCTTTTCGGCATTTTATGCGTTTTTGATCCAGCTGATTTTTCCGATGATTGCCATCGGCTGGGTGACGAACATTTTCCAGAGAGGCGCGGCATCCATGGGCCGGCTGCGCTACATTCTGACCGCCGAGCCAAACATCAGCGACGCGAACGTATCGCCATCGCCGCAGCAAGCCCTGGCAGGCGGAAACGGCGCTTCGCCCCTGAGTGCGCAGGCGGCTCCGGCGCCCGCGGGCGCGGAATCGCCGATCCGCGGAGAGATCGAATTCCGCCATTTGACCTTCGCCTACCCTACTTCCGGGAATGGCTCGGGCAATATCGACGTGCTGCACGACATCAACCTCCACGTGCCAGCCGGATCGACGCTGGCCATCGTCGGCCCCACCGGGAGCGGCAAGTCCACGATTGCCGCGCTGATCGCGCGTCTGTGGGAGGCACCGCCGGGAACGTTGTTGATCGACGGAAGACCGATCCGCGAATATCCGCTGGCCGAACTGCGGCGCGCCATCGGATACGTGCCGCAGGACACTTTTCTGTTCAGCGAAACGCTGCGCGAGAACATCGCCTTTGGAGTATCGGAAGCGGCCGACGAACACATTCTCGGGGCGGCCGAACTGGCCAGCATTTCGGGCGAGATCCAGAGCTTCCCGCAGAGGCTCGACACGATGGTGGGTGAGCGCGGCGTCACGCTCTCAGGCGGGCAGAAGCAAAGGACTGCGCTTGCGCGCGCCATTCTTCGCCAGCCGAAGATCCTGATCCTGGACGATTCGCTTTCGAGCGTAGACACCGACACCGAGGAGCGCATCCTGCGCGGCCTTCGCGACGTGATGAAGCAGCGAACGACGGTCCTGGTGTCGCATCGTGTCTCCACCGTAAAAGGCGCCGATCAGATCGTCGTGATGCGCGACGGGCGGATCGTCGAGCAGGGCAGCCACGACGAATTGCTCGCGCTGGACGGGTATTACGCCGATCTGCACCGCAAGCAACTGCTCGAAGAGGAACTGGCGGCGCGCGAATGAGCGATTTTCGCGAAGAAGAAAAGCTCGGGAAAGTTTACGACGCGCAGCTCACGCGGCGACTGCTGAAATACCTGCGTCCATATCGCTGGTGGGTAGCTCTTGCCGTTTCGATGGCCCTTGGAGTAACGGCAACCGAACTTGTGGGCCCTTATCTTTTCCACGTCGGGATCGACTGGTACATCGTCCCGGGATTTTCCGGAATCATTCCGCGGCTAAAGGCCTCCGCGGGACTCTTGTGGGTCGTCATCGTGTTTATGGGCTCGATCGTGGCCAGCTTCGGGCTGCAATACGCGCAGGTTCGCATCATGCAGTGGGTGGGCCAGGAGACGATGTACGACCTGCGCAAGGAAATCTTCGAACACCTGCAGCAGCTGCCCATGAGCTTTTTTGACCGCAGCCCGGTGGGGAGGCTGGTCACGCGCGCCACCACCGATGTCGACGCTCTAAACGACCTCTTCGCCTCTGGCGTGGCCGCGATGCTCAACGATTTCGTGATGCTTTTCGGCTTGGCGGGCTGGCTCTTTTATTTGAACCACCGGCTGGCGCTGGCGGCGCTTTCTCCGCTCCCGTTCATGATCGTGCTCACCTATTTCTTCCGCACGTTCGTGCGGGACGCGAACAGGCGCATCCGCACGGCCATCGCGAGAATCAACGCGTTCCTGCAGGAACACATCAGCGGCATGGCCATCGTGCAGCTTTTCAACCGCGAGGAAAAATCGCGCAGGCAGTTCGCGGAGCTGAACCGCATCCACATGGAGGCGTACAAGGACGCGATCGACGCGTTTTCGTTCTTCTTTCCCGCCGTGGAAGTTTTGAGCATGGGGGGCATTGCGCTGCTCTATTGGGTGGGCGGCGTGCGGGTAATCGGCGGAACGGTCGAGATCGGCTTCCTGTTCTCGTTCATGGTGTACGCGCAGCGCTTCTTCCGGCCCATTCAGGACCTGAGCGAAAAATTCAACATTCTGCAGACGGCCATGGCGGCCTCGGAACGCATCTTCCGGCTGCTCGATGAGCCAGTGACGATTTCCTCGGCCGAGCACACGCGCGCGCTGCCACACCCGCGCGGCGAGATCGAATTCCGCAACGTGTGGTTCGCCTATCGCGGGGGCGCCACGCCGAGCGAAGACGACTGGGTGCTGCGCGACGTTTCCTTCCGCGTGGAGCCGGGCCAGACGCTCGCCATCGTGGGGCACACCGGCGCCGGCAAGACCACCATCATCCAGCTGCTGCTGCGCTTCTACGACATACAACGCGGCCAAATCCTGCTCGATGGCGTGGACATCCGCGAGATGGGGCTGGAGGAATTACGCCACCTTTTCGGAATCGTGCTGCAGGATCCA
>JBEKTG010000398.1:0-3662 GCA_049516275.1 Candidatus Acidiferrales bacterium | reverse complement strand
TTTCGACCAATACGTTCCCGAGCTGGAAGCTGGCTCATCCGTATCGCTACATTTCCCACAACGGCGAGATCAACACGCTGCGCGGCAATGCCAACTGGATGTACGCGCGCCAGTCCGTGCTGGCCTCCGGGCTGTTTGGCGCCGACATCGAAAAGCTTCTGCCGATCATCGTTCCGGGCGGCAGCGACTCCGCCATGCTCGACAACGCCGTCGAACTGCTCACTTTGTCCGGGCGCAGCCTGCCGCATGTGATGTCCATGCTAATCCCCGAGGCCTGGGAGCATGATGCGTCCATGCCGGACGATGTGAAGGCCTTCTATGAATATCACGCGTCGCTGATGGAGCCGTGGGACGGGCCCGCAGCGGTGGTTTTCACCGACGGTCGCGTGATTGGAGCGAAGCTTGACCGCAACGGCCTGCGTCCCGGCCGCTATCTGGTAACGGCGGACGGCCTGGTGGTGATGGCCTCCGAAGCGGGAGTGCTACCGATCAAGCCGGAAGACATTCGGATGAAGGGGCGACTCGCACCCGGCCGCATGCTGCTCGTGGACACGGAGCAGAAGCGCCTGATTTCAGACGAAGAAGTGAAAAAGCAGCTGGCCGCGCGGCAGCCCTATGCGCAGTGGGTGCGGGAAAATCAGATCACCCTCGATCATCTGCCCAGCCCCGCGAACGTGCATGCCACCAATCACGAAACGATCCTGATGCACCAGCGCGCCTTCGGCTACACGGACGAAGACCTCAAGACGATCCTGCACCCGGCGGCCATCAAGGGCGAAGAGCCCATCGGATCGATGGGAATCGACACGCCGCTCGCGTGCCTTTCAGATAAGCCGCAGCTGCTGTTCAATTATTTCAAGCAGACCTTTGCGCAGGTGACCAACCCGGCGATCGACCCGATCCGCGAGGACCTGGTGATGTCGCTCAACAGCTACATCGGGCGCGAGGGCAACATCCTGGAAGAAACGCCGAAGAATTGCCACACGCTGAAACTGCGCCATCCGATTATTTCCAACTGGCGGCTGGAAAAATTGCGCAACGTGAAATGGGGAGATTTTCTCGCCACCACTCTTCCCGCGCTCTTCCGCGTCGAAGGGGGCGAGCTGGCTCTCGAGAAGGCTGTTGAAGAGCTTTGCCGCGCCGCTTCGAAGGGCATCAAGGCCGGGAACACGCTGCTGATCCTGTCCGATCGCGGAGTCAACGAAGAATGCGCGCCGATTCCGAGCCTGCTGGCGCTCTCTGCCGTTCACAACCATCTGATCCGCGAGAAGACCCGCAATCAGGTGGCTTTGATCGTGGAATCGGGGGAGCCCCGCGAGGTGATGCACTTCGCGCTGCTGCTCGGCTACGGCGCGAGCGCGGTGAATCCCTATCTCGCGATCGGAACGCTCGAAGATCTCTATCGCGACGGCCATTTCCCGGCGGATTACACCTGGGACAAGGTTTTCAAAAGCTACATGAAAGCCACGGACAAGGGACTGCTCAAGACTTTCTCGAAGATGGGCATCTCCACGCTGCAAAGCTACCAGGGCGCGCAGATATTCGAAGTGATCGGATTGAACCGCGAGGTTGTGGACCGCTACTTTACCGGCACCTCTTCCCGCATCGAAGGCGTGGGCATCGAAGTGCTGGCGCGCGAAGCGCTGATGAAACACCAGTTCGCCATGCGCTCGGTGAGTGAGTCAGATACCGAACTTCGCGTAGGCGGCGAATACCAATACCGGGTGCGCGGCGAGCGGCATCTGCTGAATCCGACAACCGTGAGCAAACTGCAGCACGCCGTGCGGCAGCGGAGTTTCGAGACGTTCGAAGAGTTTTCGAAAATTGTCGACGAGCAGAACCGCAACCTGCTGATGCTGCGCGGCATGTTCGATTTCAAGCCCGCCGGGCCGGCGGTTCCGCTGGAAGACGTGGAGCCGGCGGTTGAAATCGTGAAGCGCTTCGCTACCGGGGCAATGTCCTTCGGTTCGATCAGCAAGGAAGCGCATGAAACGCTGGCGATCGCGATGAACCGCATCCACGCCAAGTCCAACACCGGCGAAGGCGGCGAGGACGAGGCGCGCTTCACGCCCGATGCGAATGGAGATTCACGACGCAGTTCGATCAAGCAGGTTGCTTCGGCGCGCTTCGGTGTCACCACCAGCTACCTGGTGAACGCCGACGACCTGCAGATCAAGATTTCGCAGGGCGCAAAGCCAGGTGAAGGCGGACAGTTGCCTGGCCACAAAGTGGACGACGTGATTGCCCGCGTCCGCCATTCGATCCCCGGGGTCGGCCTGATTTCGCCGCCTCCGCACCACGATATTTATTCCATTGAGGACCTGGCGCAGCTGATTCACGACCTGAAGAACGCCAATCCCCGGGCGCGCATTTCGGTGAAGCTCGTCGCGGAAGTGGGCGTCGGAACGGTGGCCGCGGGCGTGGCCAAGGCCCACGCGGACGTGATCCTGATCAGCGGTTACGACGGCGGCACCGGCGCTTCGCCGATCAGCTCGATCCGCCACGCAGGCATTCCCTGGGAGCTGGGACTATCCGAGACGCAGCAGGTGCTCGTGCTGAACGATCTGCGCAGCCGCGTGCGCCTGCAGGTGGACGGCAAACTGCAGACCGGGCGCGACGTGGCGATTGCCGCGCTGCTGGGCGCCGAGGAATTCGGGTTTTCGACCGCTCCGATGATTGCCATGGGCTGCATCATGATGCGCAAATGCCATCTGAACACCTGCCCGGTGGGTTTGGCGACGCAGGATCCGGAGCTTCGCAAGAAATTCCAAGGCGAACCCGAGCATGTGATCAATTTCTTCTTCTTCGTTGCCGAGGGCCTGCGCCGCATTATGGCTGAGCTGGGCTTTCGCACCGTGAATGAGATGGTTGGCCGCGTCGATTGCCTCACGCAGCGCACCGATATCGAGCACTGGAAGGCGAAGGGAATCGATCTCTCCGCGGTTCTCTACAACCCGCCCGTGCCGGGCAAAATCGGCCGCCGCTGCCTGCAGGCGCAGGATCACGGCCTCGACCAAGCGCTCGATCGCAAGCTGATCGAAATGACGCAGGATGCCCTCGAGAGTCGCACGCCCGTGTCGCTGAGCATGCCCATCCGCAATATTCACCGCACGGTCGGAACCATGCTGAGCGGCGAAATCGCGCGCAAGTACGGCTCGCAGGGATTGCCCGAGGACACGATTCGCGTGCAGTTCACCGGATGCGCGGGGCAGAGCTTCGGCGCGTTTCTGGCGAAGGGCGTTACGCTCACGCTGGAAGGAGACGGCAACGACTACGTCGGCAAGGGACTCTCCGGCGGGAAAGTGATTGTCTACCACTCCCGCAAATCGGAATTCGTGCTCGAAGAAAACATTTTGATCGGGAACGTTTGTCTCTACGGCGCCACTAGCGGGGAAGCTTATTTCGGCGGCATGGCCGGGGAGCGCTTTGCGGTGCGCAATTCCGGCGCTACCGCCGTTGTGGAAGGCGTCGGGGACCATGGCTGCGAATACATGACCAACGGCCTGGTCGTGGTGTTGGGACGCACCGGTAGGAATTTCGCCGCGGGCATGACCGGTGGCAACGCGTACGTGCTCGATCGCGACGCCGATTTTGCCCTGCGCTGCAATCGCGCCGAAGTGGACCTCGAACCCGTGGTCCACCAGAAGGACATTGAGCTGCTG
>JBEKTG010000397.1:0-3679 GCA_049516275.1 Candidatus Acidiferrales bacterium | reverse complement strand
CCAGGCGCGCCGCGGGCATCCTGACCGTGCAAAGCCCCGCGGATATTGGCGAGACGCTGGCCGCCGCGCTGGGCAAGGTCAAACGCAAATCGAACGTGATGATGATGCCCAAGCCGAAAAAATCGGCCGCGACAAAAGCGAAATCAAAGGCAAAACCGAAAAGCAAGAGACGCTAACTCGCCGAGAGGTCGCGCGAATCGCACCGGCGGCTCGGCGGCTCACGACGGCATTTTACAGACAAACTTAAACTCACAGGGGAGAAACTCACTTGGCAATTGAACGCACGCTGGCAATCATCAAGCCCGACGCGGTTGGACGCGGGCTCGCAGCCGACATCCTGAGCCGGATCCACGCCGCAAAATTCAAGATTGTAGCGATCAAGTCGCTGCGCCTGACGAAGACGGAGGCGGAGGGCTTCTACGCCGTGCACCGCGAGCGCCCTTTCTTCAAAGATCTCACCGAGTTCATGAGCTCGGGCAAAGTGGTGGTGATTGTCCTCGAAGCCGAGGGCGCGATTGCGAAGTGGCGCGAGACGATGGGCGCCACCGACCCTGCCAAAGCGGCGCCGGGATCCATCCGCAAGGAGCTGGGCACGAGTATTCAGAATAATTGCACGCACGGTTCCGACGCACCGGAAACAGCCGCGTTTGAAACCGGGTATTTCTTCGCGGGCTACGAACTGGTTTAGCGAGGGGCTGGCACTCTGGCGGCCGATGGCGCTCTAGCGGAGCGCCGGGAGGGCGATGTGCTCGAGATCGTCAAGAGCACGATTCTTTTCTTCAGTACCCTATTCCCGGTGGTGAACCCGCTGGGAACCGCCCCGATTTTTCTGATCCTCTCACGCGATTATTCGAGCGACGCGCGAACGGCGCTGGCGCGCCGCATCGCGATGAACAGCTTCTTCCTGCTCGCCGGGTCATTCCTGATCGGCACACACGTTCTGGCGTTTTTCGGGATTTCCATTCCCGTGGTTCAGGTGGGCGGCGGGCTGGTGGTGATGGCCACCGGCTGGACGATGCTGAATCAGAAGCAGGAAGACGAGAAGCCGCGCGCGGGCCCGCACCAGATGACGCCCGGCGACATCTTCCGGAACGCGTTTTACCCGTTGACGATGCCGCTGACGGTTGGCCCCGGATCGATTTCGATTGCTATCACGCTCGGGGCGAATTCGCCCCGCCATCACGGGCTGAATCTGTTGCCGTTCGTCCCGGCGATCATTGCGTCGGTGCTCATCGCGCTGAGCGTGTTCCTTTCCTATGCCTCGGCGGAGCGACTGGCAAGGCTGCTCGGGCAAACGGGAATGGCCGTGATCGTGCGGCTGTCATCGTTTCTGCTGGTGTGCATCGGCGTGCAGATTCTCTGGAACGGCGTGAAAGCGCTGCTGGCGACGCTGCCCGCGGGCGTCCATTAGCGAAGCGGATTCCCCGGAGGTGTTTCGCCCGATACGGGAACAGGACGGGAAATTTATCAGGGGAGATGATGGTGCCGACACTGATTGCGCAGTCCACGCGGATTGAAGCTGCCGGGAACAAGCCGAAAATCATCGAGGAATTTGTGGGCCGCGTGAACTCGAAGACCCAGGCGGTGAGTGTGGCACGCATGCAAAGTCCCGCGGGATGGCTGGAACCGGGACAGACACCGGAATTCGAGGAGTACACAGTGGTACTGAAGGGCATGCTGCGCGTCACGCACAAGAGCGGATCGATCGATGTGGCCGCGGGGCAAGGCGTGATCACACATCCCGGGGAATGGGTTCAATATTCCACGCCGGACGGAGCCGAGTACATCGCCATCTGTCTGCCGGCGTTCTCGCCGGGAACCGTGCATCGCGACGGGTAGGGCGCCGACTTCGAGGCAGTCAGTTGACGTCGAGAATTTTCAGCGGGAATCGGGGACCCGCAGCGAGCGGTTTAGCGCCCGGCGTTTCGTCTGCGCGACTTGATTTTGCTGCGCGCTCTTTTCGCGCGAAATAGGTTATTTCTCCGCGCTGCCACTGGTGCGGAAAATCCTTCGCTGCCTGGCGGACGATTTCGCTGCAGCCGCTGCGCATCCAGTCGTGCAACTCGACGCCAATGGCTCCCACGCGATCGATCCACGGGGCATGTTCGAAGATTTCTTTCTCGGCGCCCTCGACATCCATTTTCAGATAATCGATGTAAGCGATGCCGAATTGTTCCATCAGCTTTTCCAGCGCGATGGCTTGCACGACGCCGCGTTCTTCTGTCGCAGACAGTTGACTTGTTTCACTAACCTGGAATGCGGTGTTCCCTGCCCCTGTGTCGAAGAGCCGAAGCCGGCCGTTCTCCTTCCAGAGCGCCGCGTGGACGGTCGTGATGTTGGGATAGGGCGCGGTATTCTTCTTCAGCATTTCGTAGTTGGAAGGCTCGGGCTCGATGGCGATGATTCTGGCGTCCGGGAAGCGATTCGCGTAGAAGACGGCGCAGAGGCCAACATTGGCGCCCGCGTCGATTATGACTGGCGGCATGCCTGCGGGCGCGACTTGCGGCGTACCCTGCGGCGACTCGAAAAAATCCGAGTCGTAAGCGTTATTCAAGAATATCTCCCGGCACAGAGAAACATCGGTTGTTCTGGCGCGGAGATAAACAGGATAAAGCACGCCGGGCACGGCAACGCTCATGACGATCGGCGCCGAGGACAGCCTCGCTCGGGCGCCCACAAGCAAACCGCGGGGACCGAAGAGCGAATAGTACATGCGCGGGCCGTACAAGCTGTCCATTCGTGAGGTTCCGTATTGCGCCGGTAAATTCTACTCCCGAAACGGGGCGCGGCTGGGCGATCCTTCATTCAAGCATTCAAACGGAAAAGGTGAGGCTTCGGAACATTGGCCGGCGAATCGATGCGCGAAACGCAAGGCGTGTGCCAGAATACGATTATGATTCGTCCCCCTGCGGTCGCTGGGCGCTTCTATACGGCTGACGCGCGCGAACTCGCGCGGCAGATCAAGGATTTCTGCGCCGAGTTGCCCGCCAACGGAAAAGAAAAAATTGCGGCACACGGCTGCGTGGTGCCGCATGCGGGCTACATGTACTCCGGCGCAATAGCGGGCGCGGTCTATTCCGCGATGCAGATCCCCGCGAAATGCATCCTGATCGGGCCGCGGCACTTCCCGCGCGGCGAGGCGATGGCGATTCTCACCGAAGGAAGCTGGCAGACGCCGTTTGGCGAGGCGCAGATCGATTCCGCGCTCGCGACGGCGCTGGCGGAGGCTTGCCCGCTGCTTCGCGAAGATGCCATCGCGCACGAGCGCGAGCATTCGCTGGAGGTGCAGCTTCCCTTCCTGCAGCGCCTCGGAGGGGACGTGCGGTTCGTCCCGGTGCTGCTGGGGACCGACCGCTACGCCGATCTCGAAAAGCTGGGGAACGCCATCGCGCAGGTGGTGGTAGCCGAGACGGAGCCGGTGTTGCTCATCGCCAGTTCGGACATGAATCACTACGAGAACGACGTGGTGACCCGGACAAAAGACAAGCTGGCGATCGAAAAGATATTGGCTCTCGACGCGCGCGGCTTGTACGATACGGTGCGCGCCGAGGGCATCACCATGTGCGGATATGCCGCCACAGTCACCATGCTCGTGGCGCTGAAAAAGCTGGGGGCGCAGGAAGCGAAGCTGATTCGCTACGCCACTTCCGGCGACGTTACCGGCGACCGCGAGGAAGTG
>JBEKTG010000396.1:0-3679 GCA_049516275.1 Candidatus Acidiferrales bacterium | reverse complement strand
TCAGGCTCTCAATGGCCGTGTCTCGCTCTACTATCGCGACACCCGGCTCGATCATTCCAACCTTGCGGGAGGGTGACATTTTTACGTTGCCGTTAGGGTGACATTTTCACGTTGCTACAACAGCCGTTCGTCGCCGGGTGAGACGGCGACGCGAACACCGGACAACGCGGCGAATCGGCGTCGCTACTTTCCGCTCTTGAGAGACGCTTCGCGGATCGCCTTGAATTCCGCATCCGGCTTCCATTCGGGCATCTCCGGCATATCGGCCACGCGCAATCCCACCAGGAAATAGAGTTGGCAGTCCTGCGCCTCTCCGCTCAGGTCCCAGTCCGGCTTAATCACATCGCTCGGCTTGTGATAATCGTTCGCCGTGTATTCCTGCCGCTTGGCGATTCCCCACCCCGCCGGCTTGCCCACAAAATCGATTCCGGGATCGGGATCGAAAGCAGGAATGCCCACCTTCGCGAAGCTGAAGTGGTCGGAGCGATAATAAGAGCCCTTCTCCGGCTCAGGATCGGAACGCACCGTTCGTCCCTGCTGCTCGGCGACGTCGGCCACCACCTCATCGAGGGCCGACTTCCCTTTCCCGATTTCGGTGATGTCGCGCGTCTTGCCCCACACGTTCATCGCGTCCATGTTGATATTGGCCGCCGTGCGCGACACGGGATATAACGGATGCTCCGCGTAGTATTCCGAGCCGAGCAACCCCTGTTCTTCGGCTGTTACGGAGAGAAACAAGATCGTTCTCTTGGGCACGTTTCCCGGCTTCAGCTGCGCGTAGGCTCTCGCAATCTCGATCAGCGCCGCGGTTCCCGAGGCGTTGTCGCGCGCGCCGTGATAAATCCTGTCGCCATTTACCTCCGGCCCGATGCCGAAATGGTCCCAGTGCGCGGAGTAGATCACGTATTGATTCTTCAGCGCGGGATCGCTTCCGGTGCGCTTGGCGATCACGTTGTGCGATTGGATCGTGCGCAGCGTGTTGTGAATATCGAGCTGAGCCTTCATCCCCAGCGGCACCGGACGAAAATTGACGCTCACCGCTTTTTTCTTCTCTGTCTCGTAATCGAGCCCTGCTGCGCGGAACAATTCCTGCGCCTGCTCGTGGGTGATCCATCCCTCCACGGCCGCGCGGTGCATGTTCTTATCCGTCGCCACCAGATTGAAAGCCTCGCCGCTCCAGCTGTCGCGCACGACTTCCCAGGGGTATCCCGCCGGATCGGTTTCGTGCACGATCAGGCAGCCCGCCGCACCCAGCTCCGCCGCCTTCTCGTACTTGTACGTCCATCGCCCGTAGTACGTCATCGCCTTGCCGCCAAACATCCGCTCGTCCGGCACCGGTGGATCGTTGATCAGCACCACGATCACCTTGCCCCGCACGTCTACGCCCTTGAAATCATCCCATTTGTATTCAGGCGCCTGCACGCCGTATCCGGCGAAAATCATGTCCGCGTCCAGGTGGACGGAATCCACCGTTCGCCGCGTCTGCGCCACAAAATCCTTCTCGAACGCCAGCTTCATCGTCTTGCCGCGCCCGGCAAACGTAAGCGTCATATTCGGATCGGGCCGAGTCCCTACCAGAGGCACCGCCTGCAGATAGCTGCCGTCGGGATTGCCCGGCTCCAGCCCCGCCTCCCGAAACTGCTTCTCGATATACGCGATCGACAACTCTTCACCCTTAGTCCCTGGTCCGCGCCCCTGAAACTCATCCGACGAAAGCGTGCGAATCTCGGCCATAAGCCGTTCGGCAGAAAACGCCGGGCTCGCAGCGAGACTCTGCCCGCGAAGAGCAAGGCGCGGGACAACAATGGCGGAGGCTAATGCGACAAGGATTAGGAACAGCTTGAGGAAAGTTCGAGATGAAACGGTGGGTTGACGACGCATGACCGGCCCTCCAGATTGCGAGGACCGATGATAGTGCTGTACCAACGCGCGTGCAAGAAGGCGAAACGACTTGAAAGCCTGGCAGGGAGCTCTGGCGGTGACAAAGCGGAGGAGGTTTTAGCCTTACTCCTCCGCTTCCTTTGCCTCCTCTACTTCCTCTTCTTCTTGCCCTCAATTACCGCTTGAGCCGCTGCCAGGCGGGCGATTGGCACGCGGTAGGGCGAGGCGCTCACGTAGTTCATGCCTACGTTGTGGCAGAACTTCACGCTTTCGGCGTCGCCGCCATGCTCGCCGCAGATGCCGATCTTTAGCTTGGGCCGCGTCTTTCGTCCCTTTTCGATCGCCCACTTGATCAGCATCCCCACGCCTTCGACGTCGATCGACTGGAACGGGTCATCCTTAAAGATGGCCGCCTTGCTCTGGTCGACATATTCCGGCAGAAATCGGCCGGCATCGTCGCGGGAAAGGCCCATGGTCGTCTGGGTGAGGTCGTTGGTGCCGAACGAGAAGAACTCCGCTACCTGGGCGATTTGATCCGCAAGCAGCGCGGCCCGCGGCAGCTCGATCATGGTGCCCACGAGATATTCAAGTTTTACCTTAGAATCCTTGATGATCGCGTCGGCGACGTTTCTTGTCGCTGTATCGAGAATCTTCAGCTCTTTTTTGTCCAGCGTTAGCGGAATCATGATCTCAGGTAGAACTTTAATCTTCCGCTTCTGGCAATCGATGGCCGCCTCGATGATCGCCCGCACCTGCATCTCGAGAATTTCCGGGTAGGTGATGGCAAGTCTGCAGCCGCGATGCCCCAGCATGGGGTTGGCTTCGTGCAACTGCTCCACGCGCCGCGCCACAGCCTCCGGCGATATTCCAATTTTTCGCGCCAGCTCGGCCTGCTTGGCTTCGTCGTGCGGGACGAACTCGTGCAGCGGTGGATCGATCAGCCGGATCGTCACCGGCAGCCCGGCCATCGCTTCGAAAATACCGATAAAATCGCGCCGCTGGAACGGCAGCAGTTTGTCGAGCGCCTTGCGCCGCGCCTCGGAATTATCCGCGAGGATCATTTCCTGGATGGCCAGCTGGCGGTCGGCGCTCTTCTCGGGATGCTCGAAATCCTTGAAGAACATGTGCTCGGTGCGGCAGAGACCGATTCCCTCGGCGCCCATTTCGCGCGCCAGGCGGGCGTCGTGCGGGGTGTCGGCATTCGTGCGAACCCCGATTTTCCTGTGTTTATCGGCCCATTTCATCAAGGTTGCATACGCCTTGGGTGGCTCCGGACGCACCAGATCGAACTGCCCGCTGTACACGGTGCCGTCCCCCCCATCAAGAGTGATCCAGTCCCCCTCGCGTACGACGTGCCCGCCGACGCTCATCGTCTTGGCGTCAGCATCGATATCAAGCTTTTCCGCCCCGACGATGCAGCACTTTCCCCATCCGCGCGCGACCACTGCCGCGTGGCTGGTCTTGCCGCCCGTCGCGGTGAGAATTCCCTGCGCCACATACATCCCGCCCACATCCTCGGGGCTGGTCTCGCGCCGCACGAGAATCACTTTCTCGCCCTTGGCGGCCCAGTGTTCCGCATCCTCGGCGCTGAACACAGCCTTGCCGACCGCCGCCCCCGGCACCGCATTGATGCCGCTCGCGATCTTCCTGCTGGCCAACTCCGCCCGCGCCAGCTTCGCATCAAGCACGGGATAGAAGAGCCGCTCCACATCTTCCGCCTTGATTCTTTCAAGTGCTTCTTCAACTGTGATCAGTCCTTCATTGGCCATATCAACAGCAATCTGAAACGCCGCTCCCG
>JBEKTG010000395.1:0-3694 GCA_049516275.1 Candidatus Acidiferrales bacterium | reverse complement strand
TATTCCGCAATGGGTAGCTGTCAATGACATCCAGAATTCTTTTGGCGGACGACCACGAAATTGTCCGCAGCGGCATGAAGAGCCTCCTCGACGCGCATCACCCCTGGGTCGTGTGCGGCGAGGCGGAGAACGGGAAGCAGGCCGTCGAAAAAGTGATGGAGCTGAAGCCGGACATGGTGGTTCTGGACCTCAGCATGCCGGTAATGAACGGAATTGAAGCTGCTCGTGAAATCCGCAAGAGATCTCCCGACACGAAAATCGTAATCTTCTCCATGCACGACTCTCCGCGCATCGCGGAAGAGGCTGTGCAGGCCGGCGCCGACGCCTACCTCGCCAAGACGGCGCATTTCAGCGAACTGGAACGAGTGATCGGCTCGCTGCTGAACGGCGGATCGCCCGCCAAGGCTTAGAAACGCGGCCCGGCCAGTCCGACTCTTTTGAGGCTCTCGCGACTTTCTCTGTATTTACAGCTACGACAACGGCAAATACAAAGAAGGCATCGCGGTTACGCGTCGCCCCTGGCGTGAAACAAAGAGGGATCCTTCGTCGCACGCTCCTCAGGATGACTGCTGGAAGTCCACGGCTACAACCGCAAACAGCAAAGGCAAGAACGAAGGCAACGACAACGGCTAGCCGGGAGGGTACCGGGCGGAGTCGTCTGGCTCCGCCCGGCAGTTCGTTGGGGAAACAAATACGGGACGCTACGGTTCGATGATCTGGTTGCGCAGGGCGTAGCGCACCAAGTCGCTTACCGTGTGCACCTGGAGTTTGCGCATGATGTTGGCGCGGTGAGTATCAGCTGTCTTAACGCTGATTCCCAGGGTGGTGGCGACTTCCTTGCTGCTGTTGCCCTCGGAGATCAGGCGAATAATCTCGCGCTCGCGCGTGGTGAGGCGATCCTTCAGGGTTTGGCCGCCGCCGGCGAAGGCGGTGGGGGACGTGCCCAGGTTCGTAAGCATGAGTTCGGTGGCATGCGGCGTGAAAAATGGCTTGTGGTTCGCAAGCGCTTCCACGGCGAGCACCAGATCGCGGTCCGAATCGCTTTTCACCACATAGCCGCGGATACCGGCTTCGAGAATCTCTCGGATGAGCTGATCAGAATAGTGCATTGACAGGACGAGAATCTCGGTCTTGGGCGAGGTCTGGCGAATCTGCCGGGCGGCCTCGAGGCCGTCCATCTCCGGCATGCCGATATCGAGAATCGCGACGTTCGGCTGCAACTCCCGCACCTTGGCTACCGCCTCGGTACCGGTGTGCGCCTCCCCGCAGATTTCCCATCCCGGATGCGATTCGAGCATGGTCTTCAGGCCGCGGCGCATCAACGCATGGTCATCTGCCACTACGATCCGCAACACACTCATTCCGAGCCTCCTGTGGTTTGAATTCCGTACATCGGATTGCGCTTCCAGTATGTTGCTCATGTCAATCCTTTCGCTCCTTCGGCAGCACGGATTTGATGGTGTCGAGCAGGTTCGCGAGCGGCGCCGATTTGACAGCGAGCCCGTGAACCCCGATCTTGGCCATTTCGTTGCGAATCTGCTGGGATTCGTGCATCGTGAACGCCACCACCCGAATTTTCGGCGACGTCTTCAGAATTTCAGGCGCGGCTTCCAGCCCGCCCATCACCGGCATGCTGACGTCGAGGATGACGACGTCCGGATCCAGTTCCTGCACCTTGTCGATGGCTTCCCTGCCGTTGGTGGCCTCGCCGCAAACTTCCCACCCGGCGCCCCATACGGCCGAACGCAGCCCGCGCCGCACCGCTTCGTGATCGTCGGCGATCAAAACTCTGAGGGTTCTCTCGCGGGCAGGAGCGGGATCCCCGTCCAGATTCACGCCATTTTCCTCACGCGAGGTGAGCGTGAGGAACAAAGCACTGTCAACAACGCGGCCGGCTGGCGTAGATCGGGGAACAGAAGATCCTCGGAGTTCGGGCTGCCGTTGGGTATCCATTTCGTTCTTCCATTCCCCGGGCGACTTCTCCGGAGGCTAACGATGCTCCTCAAGCTACTGCGAGGATTCAACTCTCATGGCTGCCCGCAATCCCCTGTGCCATTGCCGAAGCGCCCTAATTCAGCATCACAGAAAACAGCCGACTTGGTTACACAGAAAACCTTAATTGTAGACTTAGGGCAATACAGGGATTCCCCGATAGCACGGCGACGTCTGGCTGTAGGCACTCCGATTTCCCAAAAGCCACTATGCGGGGCCGGTCGAAAGCCGCCCCCGCAAATGCCGCCGGTCAGGTGTGGTACCATGACGCGACGGCACATCGCACGGCGCGTGCCCCTTTACCCTGGCCTCGTTAGAATCGTCGACCGTTCTTTGCGCAGGCTCAGCGAGAAACCGAGAAAAAACATTTGAGCACATCTTCTTTGTGGGCCATTCCGCTCGGCGGATTGGGCGAGTTCGGAATGAACATGCTCGCCCTCCGCACGGGCGACGACATCATCGTGATCGATGCGGGGCTGATGTTCCCCGAGCAGGAGCTGCTCGGCGTGGATATCGTGATCCCCGACATTACCTACCTGAAGCAGAACAAGCGCATGGTGCGCGCGATCGTCCTGACGCACGCGCACGAGGACCACATCGGCGCAATCCCCTACATCCTGGGCGACCTCAACGTGCCCATTTACGGCACGCAGTTTACGATGGCGCTGGTCCGCAAGAAGCTCGAAGAGCACGGGCTGCTCGATTCGGCCAAGCTGCACGAGGTCTCGCCCGGCGATACCACCACTCTGGGCCCCTTCCAGATCGAATATCTGCGGGTCACGCACAGCACCATTGACTGCGTCGCGCTGGCGGTGCGAACGCCCGTGGGCGTGATCATTCACACCGGGGACTTCAAAATCGACCCCACCCCGGTTGATGGCAAGCCGTTCGACCTGCATGCTTTCGCGCGCTACGGAGCGGAAGGGGTCCTGGCGCTTTTCAGCGACAGTACGAACGTGGAGCGCCCCGGATTTACTCCCTCCGAGCGCGCGGTGGTGGTGCGGCTCGAAGAGCTTTTCCGCGCCGCCCCGGAACGCGTGGTGGTCTCGTGCTTTTCCAGCTCGATTCACCGCATCCAGCAGGTGATCGATGTAGCGCGCGTGGTCGGACGCAAAATCGGCATCGTCGGCCGAAGCATGGTCGACAATATCGAAATCGCGCATGGCCTGGGCAAGCTGCGCATTCCCGACGGCAGCATGGTGCGCCCACAGGATATCCGCGGCTTCGACCGCAGAAAGCTTGTGGTGCTGGCCAGCGGAACGCAGGCGGAGCCGATGTCAGCGCTTTCGCGCGTCTCGGTCGATAACCATCGCCTCATGAGCATCGCGGAAAACGACACCGTGATTCTGTCCTCGCGGCTGATTCCTGGAAACGAGAAGGCCATCTTCCGCATGATCGACCACTTCTTCCGGCGGCGCGTCCTCGTGTATTACGAAGGCGGACGTTCGGCGCCGATCCACGTTTCGGGGCACGCCAGCCAGGAGGAAATGAAAATCCTGCTGCAGCTGGTGCGTCCGAAGTATTTCGTTCCGCTGCACGGAGAGTACCGCCATCTGTTCCGCCATGCCGCGCTTGCCGAGCAGGTGGGCGCCGTTTCCGGCGAGATTTTCCTACTGGAGAGCGGCCATCCGGTGGAATTCACCGCGGACGGGAGCGCCTATCGGCGAGAGCCCGTGGCCGCCGGCCGCGTTTGCGTGGATTC
>JBEKTG010000394.1:0-3697 GCA_049516275.1 Candidatus Acidiferrales bacterium | reverse complement strand
TCCCCATTCTCGCCGCCACGCATTGGGAGCCGCCGCGCTTCGTGTGGTCCGGCACTCTCGTCTTCGCCATCCTGATCACCGCGATTGGTTCGACCGCCATCGGCTTCTCATTTCAAACCTGGGCCCAGCAATACACTTCGCCCACGCACACCGCCATCCTCATCAGTCTTGAGCCAGTATTCGCCGCGATCACCTCTTGGCTTCTCGCGCGCGAACATCTGGGAGGCCGCGTCCTGCTGGGCGCCGCGCTCATTTTTGCCGGCATCCTGCTTGCGGAATTGAAAGGCCCCGCGCCGGTCGTCCCCGAATCGCCCGAGCCCGTCATCCATTCCGGTGAAAAAATATAAGCGGTCGCGGCAGAACATAAGGGCACACATCCAGCGGGCGGTTTTTGCCAACGTTGCGAAGGAGCGCTGCGTCGAGGCTAGTTGCGCTGCGTGCGGGTGTCGTGGTGGTATTTCACGTCCACCGGATCGTACATCTCCGGCAGGCGCAGATTCTGTTTCTCAAATGCTGCAATGTGTTGGTCGTGCACCAGCGTGAGTCCGATATCGTCCAGGCCGCGGAGCAGGCAGTCCCGGCGAAAGGGATCAATCGCGAACGAATAGCGCAGCCCCTGCTCGTCCGTCACCACATTCTGCTCCAGGTCCACCGTTAGCCGGTAGCCCGGCTGTTTTTCCGTGCGCGAAAAAAGTTCGTCCATCTGCTCGTTCGATAGCGTGACCGGAAGAATTCCGTTCTTGAAGCAGTTGTTGTAAAAAATGTCCGCGTAGCTGGGCGCAAGAATCGCGCGGAAGCCATAGTCGAGGATCGCCCACGGAGCATGCTCGCGGCTCGATCCGCATCCAAAATTCGCGCGCGCGATCAGCACGCTGGCGCCCTTGTAGCGCGGCTGATTCAAAATAAAGTCAGGATTTGGCTTCTCCCCGGGCAAATAGCGCCAGTCATAGAAAAGCACGCGGCCAAAGCCTTCGCGCGTGCACAATTTGATGAACTGCTTCGGCACCATCTGGTCGGTATCCACGTTCACGCGGTCCATCGGCGCCGCCAAACCGGTGTGCTTGATGAAAGGCTTCATTTACTCGGCTCCGTTCGCGCTCTTCCAGTTGCGAATGTCCACGAAGTGACCTTCGATGGCCGCCGCCGCGGCCATGGCCGGGCTCACCAGGTGCGTGCGACTGCCCTTTCCCTGCCGGCCTTCAAAATTGCGATTCGACGTGCTTGCGCAGCGCTCGCCGCTGGGCAGGACATCGTCGTTCATCGCGAGGCACATGCTGCAGCCCGCGTCGCGCCACTCGAATCCCGCGTCGCGGAAGATTTTGTCCAGTCCTTCCTTCTCCGCCATGGCCTTCACCACGCGCGACCCCGGCACCACCAGCGCCTGCTTCAGCGATTTCGCCACATGCCGCCCTGTTACCACCTTGGCGGCGGCGCGCAAATCCTCCAGCCGCGAATTCGTGCACGACCCGATGAACACGCGATCGAGCGAGATATTTTCAATCGGCGTACCGGGCTTCAGGTCCATGTACACCAGCGCGCTCTCGGCAGCCTTGCGGTCGACAGGATTCTGGAACGACGAAGGCTCCGGCACGCGGCTCGTCACCTGCGTTACCATGCCGGGATTGGTGCCCCAGGTGACCATCGGCGCGAGGTCTTCCGCCTGCAGCGTAACCGTGGAGTCGTATTGCGCCCCCTCGTCGGTCGCGAGCGATCTCCAGTATTGGACGGCCTCCTGAAAATCCTTTCCGCGCGGCATGAACGCGCGCCCTTCCATGTAAGCGAATGTTGTGTCGTCCGGCGCCACCATTCCCGCGCGCGCCCCGCCTTCAATCGACATGTTGCACACCGTCATGCGGCCTTCCATGGAAAGCCCGCGAATGGCCTCGCCCGTAAATTCCACCACGTGCCCGGTGCCGCCGCCGATTCCGATCTTCCCGATGATCGCGAGCACGATGTCCTTCGCCGTCACCCCGTGCGGACGGTTTCCCCGCACTTCGATCTTCATCGTCTTCGACTTGCTTTGCGACAGGCACTGCGTCGCCAGCACGTGTTCCACTTCGCTGGTGCCGATGCCGAACGCAAGCGCCCCAAGCGCGCCGTGGGTAGAAGTGTGGCTGTCGCCGCAGACGATCGTGCAGCCGGGCTGCGTAATCCCCAGTTCCGGTCCGATCACGTGTACGATGCCCTGGTTCTGGCTGTTCATGTCGAACAAATTGATCCCGAACTCCTCGCAGTTCTTCGTGAGCGCTTCGAATTGCGCGGCCGCGTCGGGGTCAAGCAGAGAGAGCGAGCGGTTTTTCGTCGAAACGGAGTGATCCATCACCGCGAACGTCAGCTCCGGCCGGCGAACCTTGCGCCCCGCCGCCTTCACCCCGGCAAACGCTTGCGGCGAGGTGGCTTCGTGGATCAGGTGCCGGTCGATGTAGAGCAGCGCTGGCTGTCCCGGTTCTTCGTGGACAACGTGCGACTCCCAGATTTTCTCGTAAAGAGTGCGAGGTGCCATGCGCTATTGTTCCCGCTTAGCCGAATTTCCCGGGCAAACTCATCCCGAGCTGCCTTATCGCCGTAGAACTAAATTGTAGCAATTCCACTCAGGATTGTAACCACCTCCGGCGAGCGGCAAGTTTTGCGGCAGTTTATCGGTCCGCTATTTAGGACTCCGTCGAGCTCATGTCCGGCACGTCTACCCCGAGCGCCGTCGCGAGATCGATCTGGTGGTCCTGCTCCTGAACGAGGATTTGCCGGATTTGTTCGGCCATCGCAAACTCCCCCAGCTCTTCGCACTGGCGGATGCGCTCACGATAGTTTCGCACCGTCTCATTTTCGTTGTTCAGATCGAAGCGCAGCATTTCCTTCGGGTCGTCGGAGGTTTTAACGGGTTTCGGCGTTACGGTAGGCATTTTGCCCAGGTAGTCGATCTGGCGGGAGAGCGTCAGCGCATGGTCGAGTTCCTGCTTCGCGTGCAGCTGAAGCTGGTCCGCGATATTCATGTACGCAGCGCCTTTCAGCACCTGCGAATACACCACGTATGCGATCACGGCCTGGTATTCGCGCGACAAGTCCTCGTTCAGCAATTCAGCGAGACGATCCCGGGTGATCCCTGTTTCTTTGTGGCCCTGCTTTGCTGCCGCCATGTGTTTTCTCCTTTGAGATTGTTTTCAGCGTGAGCGAATGAGTGGTCGCACGTGTCCGCGAAGTGCCGGGAGGCACGCGAGGGCGCATCCATCATAACCCGAACCAGATTTCTTCCATGCTAGAATCGCGCTGTGAAATCCAGCCTCGATTTCAACCCCGCTGCCACCGGTATTGCGCGGCCCAATTCGCGCGTTCTGCGCCCCTGCCCGCTTTGCAATTCCGCCGAGCGGAAGCAGGTGTTCGAGCGGGACTCTTGGCAAATCGTCGAATGCGCGCAATGCCGGATGGTATTCATCGGCACCGAACTCGACTACGCCGCGCAAGTCGAAAATCACGACTGGCTCGACGACTATCCCCGGGAAATGCAGCGCCGCAAGGAGCGCCATCCGTTTCTCCTGTTCCTGTCGCGGCGCACGCGCTGCCTTCGCCCGGAAACCGAGGGCCGGCTGCTGCGGCAGACCCGCCGCTGGAAGAGGGAAGGGAAGCTCGTCGATTTCGGCTGTGGAGACGGGAGGTTTCTCGCCCGCGCGAATGGCACCTTCGACGTGCTCGGAATCGAGAT
>JBEKTG010000393.1:0-3698 GCA_049516275.1 Candidatus Acidiferrales bacterium | reverse complement strand
CTCCCGCCGACCAGTCCGCGCCGTACACCGGCCCATTCGCGTTCACCGAAGGATTGCGCTTGTCGGTGCTGATGAGTGCGTGAAGGAACGAAGAGCGCACGGACCAGTCCCACACTGTGAGCACCACGTTGCGCTCCATTCCCTGTGGACGCGGCGGCACAGGCGGCAGTTCGCCCTTAGCAATGCGGTCTCCCCAATCCGCGTACATCCCGATGGTGCGGTCGTGGCCCATGCGGTCGATCTCGCGCATCATTTCCCGCCCCACCTGGCTCGACGACATAAAGCGTTCCCACGCCTTGCTGCTCGAGGGGAATGTCCCCAGGCTCGCCGGAATCTCGCGCGTCGATTTGAGTCCCATCTGGTGGCAGGTCCAGCAGCCTTTGAAATACAAAAGAAAATCCGCCTGTGTCTGCAGCACTGTAGGAGGCGCCACGGGTCCGGTCCCGTGCGTCAATTTCACCGGATCGGGCGCCCCAGGCAGCGGGGGCGGCGGCGGAACGGTCATCGGGAAATCGCTCTTGCGCGGAATCGCCAACAGCGAAGCCCAGTAATCGGCGGGATAAAACTCTGCCGCGGCGCGCGCCGACGGCGCGACTACCGCAGCCAGTGGCAGCGTTTTTCCCGGCGTGGCCTCCACCGGCTCCGAATCCACCAGGCCATACCCGCGCACCCAGACTTTGTAATTCGCCTTCGGAAGATCGGGCAGCAGGTATTTGCCCTCATCGTCGGTCACCACAATCTTGCGAAACTTCGTGCCCAGATCGCTGGTTTCCGCAATCACCCACACGCCCGCCTCGGGCCCTTTCGCACTGGTAACGGTGCCACTGATGTAGCCGTCGTCCGCAGCCGCGCGATTTGCTCCCGCCCGAGCGCTCTTCCGCGGCGCGGCCTCCATCCGGATCATCGCCGCGCACAGAACGACCGCCATAGCGACACCCGCCATCGTCGCGAACTTCCAGAATTTCCCATTCGATACTTTCATCCCGCTCCTTTTTCGACTGCCCACCGCAGTCCCCAAGCCGTCAGGCGATTATCCGTGAGATTTACGCTTCCGCCGTTCACCCACCCCTGGTTGAACGCCAGCAGGGTATATACCCTTTTGCACTCCTTTCATCAACGGCTAAAATCGAGGCCGCGGCTCTACCTACGTGTTTCATCGGGAAAGGGTAAGACACCGCAAGATAAAGCTTGGAAGAACGCCGCGCTAGGGTTAGCGTGTGGAACTGACATCGACAGAACGGATGTTGTGACTCGCAGTGGCGACAATAGTTCAAGGTGACTTTTGCATAACTTCGGCGAATGGATCGAGCACTTCTCCTGGGTCCAATACATCAGCATGACGAGTTGGCTCTATTCCAGCGTAGCCGTCGTTCACTATTTCACGCTGCTGGTCATGGTCGGCACCGCCGTCTTCGTCGATTTGCGCGTCCTCGGAATTGCCGCCACCAGAAAGCCAATCGCGCAGGTCGGCGAACAGATTTATCCCTGGATGTGGGGCGCGTTCTGGCTGGCAGTTTTTTCCGGCTTTTTGATGTTCACCACCGACGCGGGCGATTACCTGCCGGACACCGTCTTCCGCGTCAAAATGACCGTCATTCTGCTGGCAGTGATCTTCTCGATCCTGTTGCAGCGAAGCATACCCAGGTGGGCCGAGCTTCCGTCCCCACCGGCGGGAGCCAAAGTGCTCGCTTCCATTTCGCTGCTCCTCTGGATCGGCTCCATCCTTGCTGGAGTGGAGATCGCCGCCATTTCAGGGCTGGGATGATACCGCTGACAAAGTTCTCGCTCAGTCAAAAGATCGAGGGCGAAGCCGCATGAGAGGCCGGTAGAAAAAAATGCAAGCGCACGTACAAACTTCGTTGTTGCCCCTCTGCAGGCACCTGCAAATGACCTCCTGGGCCACCGCGATCCGCACATCGATCTGGATGTATCCCTTCATCCAACTGATCCATTTCTCCGGCTTGTCTCTGTGGCTCGGCACAAACGTCGCCGGCGACTTGCGCCTTCTAGGCGCAGGCAAAAAAATTCAAACAGCCGCCGACGTGCGCGACGAACTGTTCGCCTGGAATTGGCTAGGATTCTGCGTAGCCATCTTCGGCGGGTTCCTACTCTTTTCCGCCCGCGCCACCATGTACATCATCAATCCCGCTTTCCGCACCAAGCTGTTCGTGCTGATTCCCACCGCCCTGCTCTGGCACATCGTCGTCCAGGCCAAAACGCGGGAATGGGGCAAGTCCGCGGAAACGCCCCTCGTGGCGAAGCTCTCCGGCTTGCTCGAATTGCTCCTATGGATCAGCGTGGTCACTGCCGCGGTAGAGATTCCCAGCTACTGAGTCCGGCTTGCCTGTTCAGCGCGCCATTGCCGCCGCGCCCGTTCAGATTCATGTTCAAATTCGCGCTTGACGTTGAAATCGCGCTACTGTATCAGTGGGGTTTGGGCGAAACTCACAAAATAATGTCGTGGAACCCATACGCAAGCCACACCCGTCTCATCAATACGGGAAAAGCGATCGCCGTCACCACAGGAGAACACCGGCCATGGGAAATATCGTAGGGGAAAAATTCAGGTTGCGAGCCGCTTTCGCCGCCTGTCTGCTCATTTTAGCGGCTATATCGCTCTCGGCGCCCGCGTTCGCGCATCACGGATACTCGGCCTACGATATGACCAAAATTCACTCCGCCAAGGCCACCATCACCAGCTTTGAACTCGCCAATCCCCACTCCTCCATCACCTGCGACATCGTCGGTGACGACGGCAAAGTGCAGCACTGGTCCATCGAGACCGGAGCGCCGATGCGCGGAATGAGAGCCGCCGGATTCACTCAGGACACGCTCAAGCCAGGCGACGTCGTCACAATCTACTACTACGCCGCCAAAAACGGCTCTCCCGTCGGCGCTTTCTCAAAAGTGATTCTTTCCGACGGCAAGGTGATGCCTCCGCCAGGCGTCTCCGTACAAGGACAACCGAGCCCTCAAAGCCAGTAGCTGGCAGCGGCTCTGGACGGAAGCGAAGTAGTTACAGCGAACGAGAAAACGGGGTGATCCAGCGCTATGACCAAGGTTCCCATGCGAAAACGCTTTTCGATCGCAACCGCTGCGGCAGTCGCCGCCCTGATTTTCTCCCCATTACTGCGCCCCCAATCCCAGGCGTCTCCGGACGCAAAAGCCGCCTCAGCCTCCAATCAACCGTTCGATCCTCACGACATTGGTGGCAGCTGGCGCGGCGACGCTCCCCACCCCGGCTATCGCGATTGGGCCAGCTATGACCAAAAGGTCCCCGAGCCCCCGCTGACCGACTGGGCCAAGCAGCATCTGCTTTACAAATCTATCTCGCACGACGCGCTGGGCGGCACTCCCCTTCCGGACAAAGATCGCCCCGGCCACCTCTGCCCCAACAATCAGGACCCGTGCTACTCCGCCGATCCCAACGGCGTGCCCACGAACCAAGCGGACGGCGAATATCCCGCCAAGGATTGCGAGCCTCTTTCCACGCCCGCCATGTATGACTACGCCAGCATCGGTCCGATGGAGTTGATCCCCACGCGCGAAGGCGACCGCATCTTCCAGTTGTTCGAGTACCACCGCGAATGGCGCACCTGGTGGCTCAATCGCGATCACCCAAAGGATCTCGATCCCACCTATGAAGGAGACTCCACCGCCCGCTGGGACGGCAACACGCTCGTCGTCGACACGATCGG
>JBEKTG010000392.1:0-4331 GCA_049516275.1 Candidatus Acidiferrales bacterium | reverse complement strand
CTTCCACCAGGTTCGTACCAGGTGAGATTTGACGCAGCCGGGTTTAAGGAGGCCGAGGTTCCTTCCGCAACGATCGTGGTGACCGAGACGGCGACGCTCAACGAGTCGCTCCAGGTGGGAGCGCAATCCGAGAAGGTCACGGTAGAAGGGGAAGTGGAGACGGTGCAAACGTCCAATGCGACGGTCGGCACGGTGATCACTTCGCAAACCGTGACGTCGCTGCCCTTGACCACGCGAAACTATACGAATCTTCTGGGATTGACTGCCGGCGCCAGTGTCGGCGTCTTCAACGCCGCCACAATCGGCCGCGGAACGCAGGACATTTCCGTGAACGGTTCCTCTCCCAACCAGAATAATTTCCAGATGGATGGAGCATCGGTGGTATCCATCACCGGCAGCGGGAGCGCGCTGGATAACGGCGGCACCTCCGGAATTGGAATCGTGAACCCCGACGCTGTTCAGGAATTCAAGATTCAAACATCGCTCTACGACGCAGGCTACGGGCGCAATCCGGGAGCCAACGTCAACGTGGTCACCAAGTCCGGCACCAACGATTTCCACGGAACGGCATTTGAGTTCCTCCGCAATACAGCTTTCAACGCCAACGATTTCTTCCGCAAGATCAGCCCTCCGGAAAAGAGGTGTTGAACGCGAACCAATACGGTGGTGTGTTTGGAGGTCCCGCCAGGAAAGACAAGCTTTTCTTCTTTGTGGCCTACCAGGAGAGCCAGCAGAAGAACGGGATTTCGTCGGGTGGCGCTTCCGCGCCTGTGCTGCCTCCGATACCGGCGGGCGACCGTTCCAACACGGCCGCTTTCCAGGCTGCGCTGGGTAATGAATTCTGTCCCGGTGGGCCGGGTGGAATCGGCTCAAAAAACATGACCTCCAATGGCGGGACGCAGGTGGCCTGCAATGGGTCCAACATCAATCCAGTAGCCCTTAGTTTTCTCCAACTCAAGAATCCCGACGGCACCTATTACGTTCCCGGCTCAGGCACCGGGGCGTATACAACCGTCACTTTTAGTATTCCGGCGAGATTCGAGGAACATCAGGCCCTGGGCAATGTGGATTATGTGATTAACAGCAAGAACACCTTGTCAGGCCGGTGGTTTTATACGGATGGGCCGACAACCTACAGCTTCTGGTGTGGTACGACCGTGGTCGGCGGGACGGTCCCCGGCACTTGCCTGCCCAACACGGGATCGTTAGCGAATTATAGCGTCACGGATACGGTGGTGAAGCTTACGTCGATTCTGACCAACAACCTGGTGAATGAGGCCCGGTTTTCAATCCAGCGCCCTGCCGCGAACCCGACCAATACAGTGCCGTTCACGAATAACCAAGTGGGCATAGCATCGCTCAATCCGAACCCGAAATATAATCAGCTCGACGAGATACTGCTGCAAGGGAACGCTTCCTTTACGACCGGATCCTATTTCGGCAACGGGCAAAATAAATACACGACGCAGTGGGAAGCGGCGGACCAGATTTCCTGGTCGCACGGGAAGCACACGATTCGGGCGGGCTTCGAGTACGAGCGCGACCGGACCGATTGGAATTTCTACAGCATCGCGCTGGGGCAGGAGACATTCAACAGCTTCCAGGATTTCCTGCTGGGATTGCCGGGTTGTTCTCCAAGTTTGACCGCGACAGCTTGCGCGGCGAGTGCCACGGCGGGTACCACAAACGGAACGAGCACAAGTAACATTGTCAATACAGGAACGACGGGTTCGGTCACGGGACCCAACGGCCTGATTCACGCGTTCCGGTGGGGGTCGGCGAACACCTTCGTTCAGGACGACATGAAGATCAGCCCGCGGTTAACCGTGAACCTGGGTTTGCGCTGGGAGTACGACGGGGCCGTTTCCGACAAGTATGGAGATATGACCAATATCTGGCCGAGTCTGGTCAACAACGTTAACACGCCCGCGCTACTTGGAACTTCGGCGGCCACGGGCACGTTGGCGGGGTTCGTGGTGCCTTCCAATTACAACTTTGCGGCTAACGCGGCAGCTCCGGTGGGAGGTCTTTTCCAGAGCAACCATAAGATCTTCTACCAGAATAGCCCGCCGATCGACGATTTCGCTCCGCGCGTCGGTTTTGCCTGGCAGCCCCTTGCAAGCAACCGGTTGGTGCTGCGTGGCGGGTTCGGCTATTTCTACGACCGGCTGGGACTGAACACGATCTCCGCCGCCGCGACACAAGGCGAGCCGTACGCCATCACGGTCGTGCAATCCGGGGCGGCCAACTACTACTCGACCGAGGCGTTTCCCTACGGCAATCCGTCGCCTGCCCTGGCGTGGACACCTCGCTGGGTGAACTTTGCTACGGGAACCAGTTCGAACCTGTCTCAGGTGCTGGTGGAGCAGCAGATTGTTACCCCGTTGATAAATCAGTGGAACCTCAATACGCAGTATGAGTTTGCCCGCAGTTGGGTGCTCGAACTTGGTTACGTGGGGACGCACGGCATCCATCAATACAGCGGCAGCCGGCAAATCAACGAGGCCGGTCTTGCGAGTCTGGCGAACCCCATCAACGGCATTACCACCAACACGGTTGCCAACGCGTCTCTCCGTGTCCCTTACTTGGGCTTTTCGCCAGCCGGCATGAGCACAGCTGAAACCAAGGGCGATGTTAAATTCAACAGCCTCCAGGCGACGCTGCGGAAGCAGATGACGCATGGCCTGTCGCTTCAAGCCGCCTACACGTGGAGCAAGTCTTTGAACGATTTCACGAATGCCGCAAACAACTCGGCCAACAGCGGCGACCCCAATAATTTCAGACAGCAATACGGGCCGAATCCCAACTACCATCCCCAACGGCTGGCTCTCAATTACAGCTGGGATCTGCCCCTGGGCCACACGGAGGGATTGGTAGGCAAGCTGGCTAACGGATGGAACCTGTCCGGGGTAACCATCGTCCAAGACGGTACGCCTCTTTCGATTACCGACACACGGGGCGGAACGATCTATGGCTTCGGCGCGGGTCCGGTAACTTCCCGTGCGCAATTCTGCACCGGGATGGGCCCGGCGAACGTGGCGACTCCGGGAAGCGTCCAGCAGAGGCTGGGCGGAAGTATTCTCGGCGGGCCGGGATATTTCAACGCGGCCGCGTTTTGCCCCACGCCTGTGATTGGGAACGGGACCGGCTTTGGAGATAGCGGCGTGGGGATCATTCTGGGCCCCGGGCAATTCAACTGGGATATGTCCTTGATTAAGACGACGCAGGTGGGAGGACTCAGGGAAAATGCCGTGCTGGTATTTCGTGCGGAATTTTTCAACGTGTTCAACCATCCGCAGTTTAACAACCCGGCGACTTTGGATGACTCCAAGAGCACCTTTGGGCAGATTACCAGCACGTCGGTGAATCCGCGGGTCATTCAATTTGCGCTGAAGTACATATTTTAAGGTCGCGGGCATGCCGTGCGGCGATGCAATTCGTGAGGATTGTAGTCGCCGCACGGTTCGCTGCCGCAGCAGCGAAGGGGAATTGCGATGAAGACACAAGGTTCGAAGTCGTCGATGGTTGCGATGGCGGCGTGCATGATTCTCGGCGCCGTTCTTTTTCTTTCCATGGCGCGGATCGAAGCGGCGCCGCGCGGGAATGCCGCGGCGCAAGCTGAAGCGGGCCGCGTTGCGGTGAATGCCGACGATATCGGCGGCGTTGTTACCAGTTCTAAGGGGCCGGAAGCGGGTGTTTGGGTGATCGCGGAAACAAGCGACTTGCAGACCAAGTTCCGCAAAATCGTGGTCACCGACGATCATGGCAGGTTCCTTCTGCCCGACTTGCCGAAGGCAAACTACAAGGTTTGGGTGCGCGGCTACGGACTGGTGGATTCCACTCCCGTGAATTCAGGGCCGGGGAAGACGGTGGCGTTGACGGCGGTGGTTGCTCCCAGCCCTCGCGCGGCCGCCCAGGTGTATCCGCCGAACTATTGGCTCTCGATGGTGAAGATCCCTGCGAAGGACGCGTTCCCGATGCAGGCCCCCAGTGGCGGCGGCAAGCCCATCGCCACGCAGGGCGACTGGATCAACTCGCTGAAGTCGGGTTGCCAGAGCTGCCATCAGATGGGCGACAAGATCACCCGCGAAATGCCGCAAAATCTGGGCACCTTCCCCACGCCCACGGCTGCGTGGGAGCGGCGTATCCTTTCCAGCCAGGTCGGCGAGGAAATGATCACTCGCATGAATGATTTCGGGCACGATCGCGGCATCGCGATGTTCGCGGATTGGACGCAGCGCATCAACAGCGGGGAAGTGCCGCCCGAGCCGCCGCGCCCTGCAGGACTTGAGCGGAACGTCGTGCTCACTCTGTGGGCTTTCGCCGGGCCA
>JBEKTG010000391.1:0-3705 GCA_049516275.1 Candidatus Acidiferrales bacterium | reverse complement strand
TTGAGGGCCACAAACCGGTGCAGGTTTAAGTCCTCGGCCTTATAGACCACTCCCATTCCGCCGCCCCCTAGTTTCTCAACGATGCGGTAATGCGAGATGGTCTGGCCGATCATTCGGAAATGTCTGGCTTTCGGGACCGCTTCATCTTAAGGACACGGCCCCGACCAGTCAACGAATGACACTCTGGCACGAGGTCGCGCGCGGCACTCGCTTTAAGGGCAACCCTGGAGCTGGCGCCATAGCTTCCGGTTGGTACTAGGAACAGGGCGATGATGGCCGCTTCTCGCCGAACTGGGAGGTCGCCCCCGTCGATTCCCCACGCTGCACCTGCAATCGGAGATGTTCAGTGAGAAGAAGTGGCTTGGCGCAGGAGCACAACGTCACTATCGTTGTGGACGCGAAGCAGGCCCAGCGTTTTGCCGTCCGGAGTCCAGTGAAAGTCTACAATGCGATCCGTTTCAAACTCGGTGACGCGACGACCCGGTGAACCGTCGACGGGCGATACCCATAGAGCGTACAAGCCTTTTTCGCGAATCGGATAGCCGATCGTCTTTCCGTCGGAGGTGTAGCGAATCTCGCCGCCCGCGCGCGGATCGCGTTCGATCGTTTTCACCGGCTGCAGCGTTTCAAAATCCAGAATCTTGATGACCACCGCGCCCCCGGTTGTGGGCTGCGTCTGAAATGCCAGATACTTTCCGTCCGGCGACACATTGACGCAGCCGCAGGTCAGCAGCGCATCCGAAACTTGTGTTGGAGTCCCTCCGTCCACGGAAACCCTTTTCGGCAAGAACTTTCCGGAGTCGTAGCTGGCGTACACCAGCCATTTTCCGTCGGGCGAGCACATGGCCGGCGCGTCATCGCTTCCTGTCGTAAGCTGCTTCAGGTTTCCACCGGTCGCGTCGGTCCGCCAGATATTCAGCGAATTGCCACCGCCCCGGGACGCGGACGCGAAAATGACATAGCGTCCGTGATCGCAGGAGATCGGGCCGAAGGAGGGGATATCATCGTGCAGGAGCGGGGCGCGATTGCTGCCGTCGGCGTTCATTTGAAAAATGCCATTTTCCTGCTCCACCAGCAGTTTGCCGTCGGGCGTCCAGCCAAACCAACTCGTGGGTGGGCGACTGCTGATGGTGGTTGGCTTTCCCGCGCCCTTATCATCGTAGCTAGCCGTCTGCAGCGTTCCGACGTATTGAGATTGCACCGTCGCTATGGTCTTACCATCCGTCGAAAGGCTGATGTTTGGATAGGAGTTGGTGTCATTGGTAATCGGCCGGTAATCGCCTTGCGGGTAGGAAACAACGCCGACCTGATGGCGATTGAAATTGGAATCTCGCCCGCTGGCCACTACAAGGATGCCGCTTTGATCGGGCAGCCAGAGGGGAGAAGACAGTTCCATGTCGGATTTCTTGAATGTCTGTTTTGCACCCGTCGAAGCATCGAAAAGATCGAGCGCGGATAATGCGGATTGGTCGGCAATGAATTCCGCCGCCACAATACTTTTTCCGTCGGGAGACCATGCCGGGTCGAACAAGCGCGTGGTCTGCCTGGACAACAACTTCTCCCCCGAGCCGTCCGCATTGGCGATAACCAGATCGCCTTCGCCTTCGTGGCGCTTATAGCGGATGAATACGATGCGTGCGTGATCGGGCGAGAAGCTGATGTTGCTGCCGATATCGTGGACAACGCGCTCCAGGCTTCCGCCCAGCACGGGCGCGCGATACAAGCTGTTCACGTTCTTTTCGGCTTTTTCATCCTTGGTGAAATAAATCGAATTGCCGTCCGGCGAAAAATTCACGGCCCAGTACCGATCATCCGAAGGCGGAACGATTTGCGTGTTGCTCTTGGTGGGGATATTTCGCAGCCACAGGCTTTGCTGGCCGCCCTCATGTTGCACATTGAGGATGTAGTTTGCGTCGGGTGACACCGCCGCCAGCGAAGCCTTGCCTGTCTCGGTGACGGGCATAACTGTAAAGCTTTCGAACCTCGCGGATTTGGGGTGTGAAAGATAGGAATAGATGCCGAAAGCTGCCGCTGCCACCAGCGCCAGCAGGATTGCCGATGTAACGGCCAATCCTAATTTGTGCTGGCCTGCCACCTGCCGCACGGAGGAAGACGAAGAGGAACTGGATGCAGTTTGCACCGACTGTGATGATGCGGCTGCGCCCCTTGCTGGCGTGGACCCCGAAAGCGGGACGGGTGCGCTTCCTGACGATTGCGAACTGCTGCCTGACGAAACGCGCGCCGACGAGTCGGTTTCCCGCCGCAGGCGCTTCAGGTCCGCGCGAATTTCAGCGGCCACCTGGTAGCGCATCTCGCGGTCCTTTTCCAGCGCCTTCTGCAAAATCTCTTCCAGCTTCGGCGGGATTTCCGGATTGATGCGCAAGGCCGGAGGCGGAACGCGATTCAGGATGGCTTCAAAGGTCACTCCGGTGGTGTCGCCCCGGAAGGGCATCAAGCCTGTGGCCATCTCGTACAAGACTGTTCCGAACGAAAAAAGATCGCTGCGCGGATCGAGTTCCTTACCGCGAACCTGTTCGGGCGACATGTAGGCGACCGTGCCCACGGCGGTTCCGGGGCTGGTGAACATATCGGCTAATTCGCCTGCCGTGGCCGTCATCGTGGCCATCGTCCCTCCCGCCCTCGCACTGCCCGTCTGTGAAGGCAGCAGTTTTGCCAGTCCGAAATCGAGAACCTTGGCGTGGCCGCGGCGCGTGACAAAAAGATTGGCCGGCTTGATATCGCGATGAATAATTCCCTGGGAGTGCGCCGCGTCCAGCGCGTCCGCAATTTCGATGGCGATATCGAGCAGTCGTTCCAGTTCCAGCGGCCGCCCGTTGATCACGTGCTTCAAGGTCGAGCCGTCCAGATATTCCATGGCGATGAACGCCCTGCCATTCTCCTCGCCAATGTCGTAGATGGTGCAAATGCTCGGGTGATTCAGTGCCGACGCTGCTTGTGCTTCGCGCTGAAAACGTCCCAGAGCTTGCTGGTCCCGAGCGACTTCATCGGGCAGAAACTTCAGCGCGACGAAACGGTGCAGACGGGTGTCCTCGGCTTTGTAAACAACACCCATGCCTCCGCCACCAAGGCTTTCCACGATGCGGTAGTGGGAGATCGTTTGGCCAATTAAAGAGGGGATGTCGCTCATGTGTCCCGCGATTCTAGTTGGCAGGTCGCGGCAAGTCAACGATTCCGAAGAAGTACGGCAACGCTAAGCCCGGCATCCGGAGGTTACGGGAGTGTTCGGAGCTCGTCTCCATCTGCGGCGGGCGCTAGACATTTTTCGACCCTCGGGCCCTGCCCTACATAACGCCCGGCCGTAGTCATATCGGACTTACCAGGTAAGTGGAGTTGGTTCCCGTGGATTACCTTTGCGTGGTTTGTCCGTCTCAGTCTCTATAAAGTAGTACATGTCACTCATTTGAGGGGCCAGCCAATTCTCGATGAGTGTAAACGTGATTGCATCAACAATGAACCCACTTCCGTGAGCCCGGCCATGCGGATGATTTCTCGCCTTTTGACACTCTAATTCCGCGTCGCTGGACATCGAATGTCCGCAGGGAGAAAATATGGATGTGCCGACCACAAGCATTTCCGAGCGGTATGAATATGGGCGATCAGTAAGCGCTGGCCGTCTAAGTAGCAACGGTCGTTATCGTTCGTCCGTTGTTGTGTGTTTGAGCCCGCTTATGCTGCTCGCGATCG
>JBEKTG010000390.1:0-3708 GCA_049516275.1 Candidatus Acidiferrales bacterium | reverse complement strand
GGCCGCTCGGATTCCACGTAATCGACCACTTCGACGGATCGCTGAATCGCGCGAAAGACGCGCTTGGTAGTTGCCTCCTGCGACATGCGGACGAAGGCCGCGCCCACCAGGCTTTGCAATTCGGAGTCGCGCTCCTCGGCGAGTTGAACGCCAATCTGGCGAATGGTTTCCACGAAGAATTTTTCGTCGGCGTTCGCGTAGAAGGGGGCCAGCTCCGCGAGTCCCATCGCGGCCTGGCGGCGTATTTCCGCCGATTGCTTGTTGATTCCGGTCACGTAGTTGCGAAGGATCTTCTCGACGACTTCGTTTTGGCCATTTGCGGCGAGCTTCTCGATGCACTCCCGGGCCTTCGAGGGAGGAACGCACCAGGCGTCCTCGGATTCGAGAGCCGCCCTTTGCTTTTCCTCGGGTATGTGGGCCCAGAACTGTTGCGCCAGCAGGTCCACGTGGGACGGCACCGCGATGCCCGCCCGCGTCATTTTTTCTTCGTAGACGCCGAGAATCTTTCGCAGGCCGTCCAGCTCGGTGCTCATTTCCTCAAGCATCTGCCGGACCGTGTTGACCTTCGCATCGCCCCGCTCGTAGCTTTCCAAAGCGAAGCGCACGGCAATATGCTCGGCGAGCTTCAGCAGCGTCGGCTTGTCCGACGTTTCGCTGGGGGCTTGCGCGGCGAGCGCGGACAACGCCTGGCTTACGGTAAAGCGTGCGCGGCGAGGCAGCGTGGAGAGACGAGATTGAAACGCACCTGGATCCAATCGGTCTTTGGAATTTTCGCTGGTCCGCGCCACCTGCGCGAGCACCTGGAGAATTCCCTGAAGTTCGTCTTCCTGAAGCGTCATCAACCCCGTTTCAACCGCCATCGAACCCGCGCCCCCGCGAGCGGAACGGCTTCCGCGGATCCCCGTGGTGGCGTTTCCCCAGCGGCTGGTTGCTGGCCCACTCTCTGCTGCGCCACCGCTTTCGCCCGGGCCGCCAGCCTCCCCGTCGGCGCTGCCACCTCCATCGCCATCGCTACTACCGCCTACGCCAGTTCCCGACCCTCCGCTCGAACCCTTGTTCCCTTCTGCCGCCACGATCAATTGCAGAAGCTTTTCGGGGCTGTTGAAGAGGGCATCCTGCTGCTCGGTGCTCATTCCGATCGTGCGCGCGGCCAGCTGAGCCGCAACGGTCGATTTGGCCACCGCTGAATCGGCGGGGACAAAGCAGACTTCATTCACGTGAATGGAAGGGTCACCCTGAAGAGCGCCTTTGAGCTGCTCGGCGAGTTGCACGGGCTTCGTGCTGGTGTTGGTGGGAAAGCCCTTTACGAGGCGTGCCAGACTTGTCTGTGTGACGTTGGGCGAAAAGTGGATGCTGGCGATCCCCGCGCCGGAGAGCATGCGCGCAAAGCCCTTTTCAGCAGCCGCGGATTCCAGCGGCGTTCCGTCGAGAAGAAGCTGCTCGCCGGATACGCCCAGCAACAAGCCGGCCTCGTTATCCGAGCCGAGAGCGGTGCGTAATTCACTCCAAGCCGTTTCGTATTGCTTGGCCGTGCGCGGGTGCCCGAAATCGTACATACGGGCGAACTTAAGCAGGATGTTCAAACTTCGCACGAAGGCGCGAGCTGAAGCGTGGCGTGTGTTGACAGTAGTCGACATGTTGGAGGCGGCCGAGCCGCGTCTTCAAAATTTTGGGGGGATAGGCCATCTCAGACAATGGTACTAGTGTCGTAGGTGCAACTGCCTCATTGGGCTACCGGCGGCCCGTAAGTTCAGCTGCGGCGGGGGTTTTTCAGCCAGCGTTTCAGCCACCTTTCCAATCTGGTTACATCCGGCAGAACGGCTTGTGCGCCCAATTTGAGCAGGAGCTCGCTACGCCGGCGCCGCGCCTCGCCGCTTCCAAAAGCGATGCCGAGGAAGGGAACCTTCGCGGATTGCGACGCCAATGCGTCGTCAACGATATCGCCTACATAGATCGCCGATTGCGGATCGCGCCCATTTAGAATTTTGAGCAATCCTTCGGGGGAGGGCTTCGGGTGTGTCACGTCTTCGACGGTCACGATGGTCTTGAAATATGCGCGGACGCGGCATCGCTCCAGTGTATGGTCGAGTTCCTTCCGGGTCCGTCCGGTAAAGATGGACAGTTCGGCCCGCTTCGCCAGCCTGGCAAGGTGAGCTCTCGGCAAAAGCCATTTTTCCCGGGACACGTTTCCCGAGCCTTCGTCGCCCCAATAGAATTCGACGAACTTGCGCTTCACTTCCTCGTACTCGAATTTTCCGCCGAGCGATTGCACCCAGGCCGTCGAGAGCTTCCAATCGTCGTTAAAGCCCGACTGATTTTTCCACTTCTGCAGCTCCGCACCGGTCACTCGCTTGGACGTGAAAAACTTCACGGTTTCAAGCGTGGTGCGGTGAAAGGAGCCGCGCACGTCCACCAATACGCCGTCGACGTCGAAGATGATCAATTCGGGCTGCGGCTTAGAGTTCTGTTTTTTGGGTTTCAAGGTTCGCGAGTTGGCGTGCTCGGAGAGGGCTCAGGAACTGGATTCGTCTGCCTTTTCTACCACGGCCGCACCGCCATCCACTGGCGGTTCATCGAGAGAGTCGGAAGACCAAGCCTCGCCCGGCGCTATCGGGGCGGCAGAGTCTACCTCTGGAGGTACCGGAGGGACTGCAGCAGCGGCGCTTTCGGTGCCACTTTGGCTCGGAGCCTCGGAGCCCTGCAGGGCGGCGAGACGAACTTCCAGGATGCCGGTCAGCAGATCGAGAATGAGCTTCGCTCCGCTTCCATCGGGATCTTTCCCGGGATTGTAAGCGGTCACTTCAATGGCAGCCAGATGCTTCTGGCGAGCAAACACCTCTAGCGCGGCGCGCACATCTTCCAGGGTCAATCCGGAAGAGCCAGGATAATTGGTCGCCTGGAAATCGGCGATTACGTCCACATCGAAGTGCAGCACGAATTCCGAGCTCGTCCCGTGAATGCGCTCCACCGCGAGCTCCGCTGCGGCGGCGGGGCCCATTCGCAGCACGTCGGCGGCGAGATAGCGGCGCAGTGGCGAGCGGCTCAGCACTTCCTCTTCGGGAGGGTCCAGGCGTGCAACGCCAAAGAGAGCCAGGTCAGGCTCCCGCACCAGAGGCGGCTCTCCCCAGAAACGCACCAGCTCGGCAGCTCCGCGTCCGGTCAGATGGGATACCACCATGCCGTCGAGACAGCCGGACGGCGTCGTAGCAGGTGTATTCAGATCGGCGTCGCGGTCCATGTAAAGCAGGCCTACATTCCGGAAATAGCGGCGCGCCCCTGCCACCACCGCCAGCGCAATCGAACAGTCGCCCCCCAGAATCACAGGCAGCGCTCCCATCTTGACGGCTTGTTCCACGCGGGGCTTGAGCGCCTCCAGCGAGGCAATCACACCGGAAAGGTTCCTGGCTCGAGGACTTTCAGAGTCGGGCTTGGAAATCTGGATAGGGTCGTCGCCCAAATCCGTAACTTGATAACCGATGGCTTGAAGTTTTCCTGCAAGGCCGGCGGCGCGTAAAGCGGCAGGTGCTGCTTCGTGGCCCGGCGACAAGGCCGCCGCACTGGTGGGTGCGCCTAATAAAGCGATTCTATTTGGCTGGCGGACGATCTTGGCCGCCACTCACGCGCTCCTTGTATTCGTTGCGTTAGCCCCGGGCTGCCCTACGATGCGGCCCGGCCTTCGTTCTGCTTGGCCGCAAGTTCCGGCGGCAG
>JBEKTG010000389.1:0-3711 GCA_049516275.1 Candidatus Acidiferrales bacterium | reverse complement strand
GACGAACGGCTTCAGCTTTGCGGACGCCGGTCCGGTCCAGATCAAGACGAAGAAATCGTTCGAGCCTCCGGCCAGAGCGAAACTGCTGCGCAACCGAAAGACGCTCTTGCGTTTACCGGTATACATGTTATTTCACCCCGTTTTCTGACGATGATGACCGAAGAAGGAGCTTTCTCCATCATCACTTCCTATCTACGGCTGGCGGCTCGCGGAGAGAAGATTCTGGCGTTTCGCGCCGATGGCTATTATTGGCGCGATCTTGGCAGGCCGGAAAATGTGCGGCAAGCGGAGCAGGATCTGGAGCAAAAAATTCTTCCGTGACACCGCGGCGGGCGCATGCAATGGACGGCTTGACCGCTTTTTCCGGGAAACGGGCCCGATCGCAATTCTTCTCCGAGGCCATGCTAAACTTTCACGGTAAGTCCACCGCGCTCCATGCCTGATCATCTCTCAAGTACTCCCGTGTCCCGAGCTCCAATCGAGGGTTGGTCCACCAGGCTGCTGATTCTTGCGCTGATCGGAATCCTGTTTCTCACCTTGTTTCCATTCAGGCTTACGGCTCACGCAAAGCTCTCTTCGATCAGTTCTCCCTTCCAGCTGGGCGGGTGGGGTAAGAATGCCGGGGGGCTGAACGTTTATCTAAACGTACTGCTATTCATGCCCTTTGGCTTTGCGCTCGGCGAAAAGTTGAGGGAGAAGGGAAAATCATGGGTGGGGACACTGATTGTGGCCCTGGCTTCCGGCGCGCTGCTTTCCTATGCGATCGAATTCGTTCAGTTGTACATCCCCATGCGCGATTCTGGATGGGAGGATGTGGTCACCAACGCGTCCGGGTCCGTTGCGGGCTTCGTCCTGTTTGAACTGTGCGGGGCGCCCCTCGTGCGGTTGCTGTCGGCGGGCGAGTCGACTCTAGGAAAGCTGGTGAAGTGGCCACGTACGGCGCTCACGCTTTCGGTTTATTTTGGGCTGTGGCTTGCGATTTCGGTTCCGCTCCAGATGCAGACACGGCTGAGCAACTGGAATTCCGATTCGCTGCTTGTGGTGGGCAACGATTCTCCGGGACATCTTTCCACGGCATGGAAGGGACAGCTTTTCCGGCTCCAGTTATGGGACCGGCCGATCGGGGCTGAAGTCGCGCGGCAGTTGGCAACCGGCGCGACTGCCGACGATGTTCGCGCCGCCCCCTTGGCTGACTACCATTTTGCGAAGCCCGCGGAACTCGCGGGACTTCCGGACCAAAGAAATCCTCTTCCGCCGCTTTCCTGGATCAATGCTCCGGCCAATGCTCCGATCAATGCCCCGGCGATGGCCGGCGATCCGCCCTATTTGACGCTGGATGGCAGGTCCTGGCTGATTTCCAAGGGACCTGTTTCCAATCTGGTGGAATCCCTTAAGAGGACAAACCAGTTTGCGGTTCGCCTGTTATGCAAACCATTCGAAGGGGGAGGATCGGACGGGCGACTCATCGGTATTTGGGAGCGATCCGGCCCATTGGAGCTGCGAATCCGCCAAGAAGACTCCGACTTGATGATTTTTTTGCGCAATCCGATTTCAGCGAATAGGTCCGACCTGGTGTGGCGTATTCCTGGCGTATTCAAGGCCGACCAAACGCGCGACATTCTTCTTTCATACGACGGTTCGAACGCTTCGCTCTACCTCGACGGCAAACCGGCTGCCCGCACTTATCGTCTGGGGCCCGGAGCGGCGCTGGCCCATCACCTTCGCATGGTAAGAACGGGCGAACTGAACGGCTACATTTATATATATTATTTTCTCGTCTTCTTTCCGGGTGGAATTCTGATCGGGATTTCCGCGAACAGCGTCGCGCGGCGCGATCGCGCCGCGTTGTTTTGGGGGGCGATCACCTTTTTTCTACTGCCAGCATTCCTGCTCGAATACGTTCTGGTCTCGGTGAGCGGGCGGGCGGTATCGCCGGCTTACTTACTGCTGTCCGTACTTCTGTCAGTGGTAGGAAGCTTGTGGATTAGAGCGGATCGGCCTCCCTCGGCCCTAACGATATCGCCCTGACCAAAAATCGGTGTTCCCTTTCCACATTCTGCTTGGTTGTTACGACCCACACCGCATTGGAAACCGCAAGCCGCTAGAAACTTCACTGAGTAACGACCCCGACGGGTGGTCTAGGCCATAGCGGGCGGCACGGGGAGGGATTCCACTTGGAAGCGTCTGGCTCGCGCTTGAATTGCCCGCTGGTGACGAAGGCGGTCGTGAGATATTCGGGATCATCGACGATTGAGGTCACCATGAGGTACGAATCGCCCTTATAGTCGAAGCGATCGTAGTACTCGGTCAGAAGCGCATTCCCGCTGTATGGCACACCGTTCTTGCGCAAATATCCGGGGCGCATGTGCGTCGTCACTACTTTCAGCGTCCCTCCTTTTCCGGGAACGGGCCCTCCCAGATTCACCGTGTACTTTCTTTGCGACATCTTTTCCCAAGTGGCGATGGAATCTCCCTGCCATTGCGGAGTCCCGCCCCGCCATTTCGAACCATCGAAATGGAATAGCCGGGACTGCATGCCGGCATCCGTGTCGATTCGCAAGGTATTGTCATTCGCCCACGCGATATGCAAGCGCTCGGGCATGCGCATGATAGCGGCGGCGCCATAGGCCCGGCACTGATTGCCTTCACGCTCGTCTTTCGCGGGATCCCAAGTGTCCGCCACGCGTTTGCCCTCGGCGTTTAGCGGGACGCTGGCATAGTCGCCTTTTTGGGGCGTCAGCATTCGCCAGCGCCAGTCTTCATCCACGATGGAGACCCAATAGCCCGTGAGATCGATCAACGCTTCTTCTTTCGGTGTTGGCGGCACCTGGACCTTTTGCTGCTGGCCAAACGCAGGTCTCATCGTGCTCGACCCGCCAACGACGAGTAACAAGAGGGCTGCGATCACGAGGCGCCGCGGCATGCATTCCCGGGAAACGGACTCACGTGTCATCGACGGCTGCCTTGTGTGCTGTTTCCCTTGCTCAGTTCCCGATAAACGGTTTCTATAAACATGGTGGTTGTCCACGGGCCGGTATCGACACCATAGATTCCATCGTAATCAAGCGTGGGCTTTGCCGCTTTCACTTGATCGAGCGTCATTCCCTTTTTCAGCATGGCCTGAATGCGATCGCGAATAATCGTCACCATGTCGCGGTAGTTCGAGACTTCGCTTCGGTCGCATACGCGCCCGTGCCCTGGGATCACGTATGTTCCGCCTTCCTCGTATTCCCTGGGAACCAGGAGGTCGATGACGCCGTTCAATGCGTCGATCGTGCCCTGAACGGTTCCGCCCTTCTCCACTTCGATTACCGGGTAATGCGTTGGCGTGAAGAGTTCGCCGGTGCTTACGACGTCCGAGCCGCGGAAAAAGACGGTGCTGTCTCCGTCGGTGTGCGCAGCAGGCATGTGATGGATAATGACAGGCTCGCTGTTGTAGAGCTTCAAATCAACCGTTTCGTAAGTGAAGCCGGGCCACGCGGCCGATGGCTTCGGGGCCTCTTTGCCGGTTGTAGCGCTCATTCTGTTCAGCACATTGAGATGGGCGATGACCGTTGCGCCGGATGGAAGAGAAAGTCCCAGGTCGCTGGCGACGCCGTTCTCGTCGGGGAGGGCCCAGCCTGCTTTCGAGATAGCCGCATTCCCGCCGGCGTGGTCATCGTCGGCGCTTGTATCGACAACGAAAAGAATCGGCTTGCTCGAGATGGTCCG
>JBEKTG010000388.1:0-3712 GCA_049516275.1 Candidatus Acidiferrales bacterium | reverse complement strand
CCGTCGCGCATGAGCATCACTCTTGAGCCTGAACACAGCCACGCACCAAGACGGTCCAGCCAACCGTTTCATTTTCCATTTATTTTCCAATTAGGGGCTGTCGGAAATCTTCTAAGTGCCGCCGATTCCAGCGTTTAGGATGCGCTAGAGATAGCTTGGGAAGCTTCTATACTGCCATTGTACGACGCCCGCTCATCTGCAGCGCGGCGATTATACCGCAACTGATCCGCTGCGCGAATACCCCTCGCCCCAATTTGACAAATGGCTGGTGCGGGCCGGTTTTTGTGGCGCAGGCACTCCTGCCTGCGCGGCGTTTTCCGTCAGCACAGACACTTCTGCGTGCGCAGTGTTTGCCGTCAGCGCACCGCCAGGAGTGGCGGTGCCACCGGATTTGGTTGCGCGACTCGCCGCGGGCGGTTACATTGAAATTCCTGATTTCATGATTCATAACGGTGAGGAGTTATATGCTGGATGAGGGCGTCTGGGCGGAAATCAAGGTGGCCGGCGAGCACCTGCGGCTTTTTTCGGAGCACAACGCGCAGGGGGTGCAGACGTCGGTCTACGACGTGAACGCGAAGAAATGGATTGCGCCGTCCGAACCCGTGGAAGACATCGAGGAAGGGAAAGAGAAGGCTGCCGAATACGCCAAGGTCTACCTGCAACGCGCCAATCTTCCACTTCCGCCGCTGGTCTGGAAGAAGGCCCGCTCGCTATAGTTTATCCCGTCCGTCTTCATTTCAATTTCCAATCGGGAGTGCCCAGTTGCGCCAGTTGGGAAGGATGCGATGGCGGATCCCGCCGGCAATGTTGGCGGCGGTGGCTCTGTGGCCGGCGGCAGTTGCGAGACCGGCTTCCTCGTCTTCGGCCGCAGCTCAGCGGGACGATGAGCCGCCTCCTGCGTCCACGAGCTACACCCGCACGCTCGGTCCCTTTTCCATCGACGGCGCGAATTTCACCGTGAAGCTCAGCGTGATCTGCTACAAGACGACGCGCCATCCGGGAGAGTGCACGGAAGACGATGAGGAGACCGTGAAGTCCCTTAGGATCGACGACGCGGCCGGGAAGTCCTGCTTCCACACATCGTTCCCGGTGGCGTTCGCGCACCAGGTGGAGCGGCACATTGTCGAGGTCACGCGCCTCGAAGGTTCTGAACATCAGGCTCTCGAACTTCAGTATGAGCAGTTGCCTTCCCATGTGAATACCGGCGTGTCGATTCAAGTGTTTGGGTTGCGCGATGGCAGGCTCCAAGCGTTCGACGACGAGCCGTTTGAATTCTACGGCGGGCTCGGAGCGCTGCCCGAAGGAGCGTCGAAGGATTCCCGGCGGCTGCTGGCCGGAGATACGCTGCCCATTTATCTGTTGACGAATTATTTCTACATCGTGCAGCCGGTGCGCTTGAACTGGGTGCAACTTCGCCTGGAGCCGCAGGAGAAGGGCGAATTCGAGGTCGCGCAGGAGTCCCCGTTCAGCAGGAAGCCCGAAGTTCAGGCCGATGGTTACGTCCACCTGTACGCTTCGCCTGACGAGAAAGCGGCTTCGACCGGCGTAGCGGTGACGCCGCAAGCGAGCGTGCAAGTCCTGCGTGCGATCTTCCGTTCGACCCCTTCTGAGACGCACTCTCCCGCTGGCACCACTTGGCTCAAGATTTCACTCGACGGCAAGGTCGGCTGGATCCTCGGCGTGGACGACTACACTGCCATCGGCCTCAGTTCCGCCCACTAGCTTTCTCGTAATTTTCCGGCAAAGGTCTGGCAAGCAAGATGCTTTAGCAGCCGTGGAAACCTGTGCGCCTGCTGGCTCACTGATTCATTCCGGTGCGGTGGGCAGCGGGAACGCCCTTGCTGTAAGGATGGTCCATGGCTGAGCGGACGACGATCGTAACCGGCTCCAAAGGCGGCGTAGGAACGACCACTGTCGCCTTAAATCTAGCGGTGCAATTGGCCTTACAGACGAAGAAGCGTACCGCGCTGATCGATCTGGCGCGCCCATTTGGACAAGTATCTCTGATGCTGGATTTCGAGCCCCGCTTCACGGTCCTCGATGCGCTGGAGCGGATCGATCGAATCGATGAGAGCGTTCTCACGAGCCTGGCGACGCGGCACAAATCCGGCGTCGAAATACTCGCGGGGCCGCTGCAGGCGCCCATGAAGCCCGAGCAGCGCCAGAGCGTCACGATCCAGTCGATTGCGCGGCTCATCGCACTCGCCGGGCAGGCCTACGATTTCGTGGTGGTCGATATCGGCGTGGTGAATGCCGCGGACTGGGCGTTGGTGCTGCAGCAGGCGCGGACCATTCTTCTCGTCTCCGAGCCCGGCGCGCTCTCGCTGGGAATGATCGAGCGGCACATGGCGGCGGCTGCGCGAGCCGGGGTGGACTGCGGGCGGATTCATCTCATTATGAACCGCTGGCGGCAGAATGACGACGATACCGTCGCAGCCTTCGAGAAGAGTTCCGGCCGCGCGATCCTGGCCCGGCTTCCCAATGATTACCGGCAGCTCACCGAAGCCGTGCAGCTGGCCATGCCGCTGATGGGCAGCGGAAACAATCCGCTGATCGCGCGTTATCGCGACCTGGCGGCGCGTCTCTCTCTCGATTCGAGCGATCCCTCCGCCCCGGAAACAACCGTGGCCAAAAGCGGATTCTGACCCAAGCCTCCCGTCGCTACAAATAGCGGTTACAAATGGTGGTCGCAAATAATCGCTGAGGCGAACGAGCTTGTCCGGCATGGGCTGCGTGCGGCTCTCATGGTAGAGTGGGCGATCAAGTTCGCGCACGCGTGATCCTGCCAGGGAGGCCCGGTGGCTTATCGAGATTTGCACGATTTTGTGCGTACGTTGGAGAAAAAAGGAGAATTGAAGCGCGTTTCGGCGGAGGTGGATCCCGTCCTCGAAATCACCGAGATCACCGACCGCACCGTGAAGGCAGGAGGCCCCGCGCTTCTGTTCGAGCACCCGAAGGGTTCGCGCATTCCGGTGGTGACCAACCTTGTGGGCACCGAACGCCGCATGAATCTCGCTCTGGAAGTCGACTCGCTCGACGAAATCGCCGCGCGCATTTCCTCCTTTCTCGAAATGCAGTCGCCCCAGGGAATTCTAGAAAAAGTGAAGATGCTGCCGAAGCTCGCCGAAATCGGCTCGTTTTTCCCCAAGGTCGTCCGCAGCGGCGAATGCCAGGAAGTGGTTCACACGGACCGTCTTTCGCTCGCCGATCTGCCCATTCTGCAGTGCTGGCCGCAGGACGGCGGGCGCTACATCACCTGGCCGATGGTGATCACAAAAAATCCCGAGACCGGCAAGCGCAACACCGGTTGCTATCGCATGCAGGTATTCGACGAACGCACCACCGGTATGCACTGGCAGACGCAGAAGCACGGCGCCGAGCATTTTCGCAGCGCCCGCGCGAAAAACAGGGAAGGGAAGATCGACGTGGCGGTTGCAATCGGCGCCGATCCGGCAACGTGTTTCGCCGGCATCCTCCCCGTCCCGCCGGATATGGATGAGTTTCTGTTTTCAGGCTTCCTGCGCCGCGACCCCGTCGAGCTGGTGAAGTGCAAGACGGTCGATCTGGAAGTGCCGGCCAACGCGGAGATCGTGCTCGAAGGCTATGTAAATCTCGGGGAGATGCGCACCGAGGGGCCCTTCGGGGATCACACCGGCTTCTATTCCCTCGAAGGCGAATACCCCGTTTTCCATCTCACCTGCATCACCCATCG
>JBEKTG010000387.1:0-3716 GCA_049516275.1 Candidatus Acidiferrales bacterium | reverse complement strand
ATCGTGCCGGTGCGGATGCCGTCGACATACACCGTCTCGTCTTTATCGTCCGCGAAAACTACGTGATGGGCTTCAAAACAGGTGTTCACGAGCTTGAACGTTTTCGCCTTGGGGTCGTAGACGGCTAACTGCCGGAAGCTGACATTGAGCGGAAGATTTTTCGCGTAGGGATTGTCGGAGCCTTCCTTGCAATACGCCGGCTGGCTGTCGTCCTTGCGGCTTCTGGCCGAAATCCAAACGCGCCCTTTGCTGTCCATTGCCATGGCGGCCGGGTCCGCAGGGTCGTACCAATACAGCTGATCGCCCCAGTAGGGCGACGGTTGCTGCATACTCTGCGGCGTGCTCGACGGGAGGCTGGGATCGGCCACCGGCACTCTTGTTTCCGACGCAGAGTTCTTGACCGGATCAACCATCAGGAAACCATCGTTACCCCAATCCGCGCCATAGATGGGGCCGTTGGCGTTGGCAGTGGGGTGCCGCCAGTCCGTGGAAAGCTCATCATGGACAAAGCTTGCGGGCCCGCCCCACTCCCACAAGGTGAGCACTACGTTGCGCTCGACTCCTTGTGGCCGCGGCGGCGCCGGCGGCAACTCGCCCGCAGCAATCCGGTTGGTCCAATCGGCATACATCGCGAGAGCACGGTCGCGGCCGAAACTATTCATCGTGGTACTCATGCTGGCGCCGTTTTGCCCGACCTGAACACGGTGGTCCCACGCCAGAGCTGGTGAATCGAATTGTCCGAGGGACGGCTCGAGTTCACGCGTGGCCTTATCGCCAAGCTGATGACACACCTCGCAGCCGGTCTTCATCTGCTGGAGCCAGTCCGCCTGGGTCTTCATGGTGACGGCGATGCCATTTCCCTGCGGGCCCGTGCCAGGAAAGTTTTCTTTCGAGGGCACGTTGACCAGCGAATACCAATAATCGGCGGGATAGTACTGCGCCGCCACCTTCGCGTTGGGCGCGATCACCGCGGTTAACGCCAGCCGCTTTCCCGGGGTGCTTTCCACCGGCTTCGAATCCACGAGTCCGTACCCTCGGACCCAAACCTTGTAATTCGCCATCGGCAGATCGGGGAGCAAGTAGCGGCCGCGTTCGTCGGTCACTACGATCTTGCGGAACTTCGTCGGCAAATCGGTGGTTTCGGCGATCACCCACACGCCGGCCTCCGGTCCCTTCGAACTCGTGACGACCCCGCCGATGTTGTCGGCATCCACCTTCACAAGATTGGCGGCGGCTTGCGCGGCGGCAATGCCGGCTTCCGAGCGAGCGTCCGACCGGGCGTCTGCCCCGGCAATTGCCAGGGCCAGGACAAAGCTCACGCCTGCCAGAGCGATCAGAGAAACGATGACTGATTTTTTGTGCAACATGGCTCCCCCTTTACACGAATCCTCTTCCGAGAAGACCTGTTAGTCCCTCGGGCAATGTGTTGTCAAGCGCAAACTGCGCGCAAAGATTTGCGCATACCGACCGTTACCCCTACCGCGCGAGTGGATCCGGGCGAAGCTGGAAGTGCACCATTTGCGGCGTTTGCCCCTTGCCCCCTTCAACATGCCAGATGACGCGAGTCTCCGTGGCGGCCCATAGCCCGCGGCCTTTCCATCCTGCTTTCGGATCATCGATGCGGCCGTCGATATCGCGGGTGTAGAGGCCCATCGGGTAGGGCACGCGTATGGTGAACCACTGCTTCGTATCCGGCTTGTAGATCTGCAACGAATCGGAGCAGGTGCCGAGGACCACGGAAATGTCCGGGCCCAGACCGAGGGTATTGTAGCGATCCACCCAATTGACGTAGTGCCAATCCACGCGGGCGTCGGTTCCTTTGAACATGGGACCGGGCACCGGATAGATCGTCCAACCTTCCGGGCAGTGCTGGCCGGTGGCCGTCGGGCCGTTCAGCACTTTGCACTTGCTGCGGTCGAAGCTGGCGAGTTCGCCGCTGCCGGCGAGAGCCGTCCAAACGAGGCCGTGGCTATCGACGTCAATGCCGCGCGGGCCGTAGTGCATTTCGCCCGGCAATTTCGGATTGTTGAACGGGGGCTCGTAGACTTCGGTTGTGCAGGTGGCAGGAGGATTGGAACCGATCGTGGCGCGAACAATTTTCGCCGGCAAATCCTCTACGGGGGACGTGTACCAGACACTGCCATCGACGGGACTGACCGAGATTCCGTAACCGCCGTTCGAGCCGATGTGGTCAAGCTTGGGATCGACGGGCTGATTGTACATGGTGAACGTGGGACCGGTTTTTCCGTCGGCGTTGGTGTCGAGAATCGGGGCGCACCAGCCCTGGGCTTTTGCCGCATCGTGGGTTTCGTCCCAGACGCGGGTCTTGAGCCAGCCGAGTCCGCTGCGGCGCAGGGAAAAGTAGATGGTGCGGTCAGGGTCATTCGCGAAAGCGGCATGGCTTAACGCGTAGCAGATATCTACCGCCTCAAATTTGCCGGTCTTGGGATCGTAGATATCGACGCCCAATCCGGGCGGCGTCTCCCAGGGCTTCAGCGCGAGCCCTCCGCCCTGTTCGGCGTCAATGCTCATCCTGGGGACGGAGGCGTACGAGGGATTCCCCGATTCCCACGCCTGCGCATATTTGTTTCCGGAACTCGCTTTGCAGAAATCAGGCGCTTCCGGCTTGCGATTTTCCATGCTGATCCACAGGCGCCCGCTGTGATCCATCAGGGTGTTCTTGGGATTTACGACGTCGTCTTTCCAGACGATCTGATTCCCCCAATAGGGAGACGGCGCCACTACATGCTGCGGCGACCACGTGGGCATGAATTTTCTGTCGGCCTCATTGCGCAGCGGAAGCCTGATTGTGCTGGCGGAATTCTCCTCCGGGTCCACCAGAACGAGCGTGCCTCCGGACCAATCGCCGTTATAGACCGCGCCGTTCGCGTTCACCTGGGGATTCCATTTATCGGTGGCGACTTCACCGTGCAGAAACGTGGCGGGTCCGCCGAAATCCCAAATCGTGAGCACGATGCTCCGTTCAATGCCCAGCGGCCGCGGTGGAGCAGGCGGAACCTCGCCCGCGCTGATGCGCTGGGTCCAGTCGGCGAACATGGCGATGCCGCGGTCGTAGCCGAAGTGGCCCATGTTGATCTTCATTTCCTCGCCGAGCTGGCCCGATATGATTCGCCGCTTCCATGCTTCCGTCGCGGAGGGAAACGTGCCTAAGTTCCTCGGCATCTCGCGGGTGATTTTGTTGCCCATCTGGTGACAGACCTGGCAATCGTCCTTCACCGCATGAATCCAATCGGCTTGGGTGGGAATGACCTTTTCTTTGGCATTCTCGGGCTGCATCGGGAAGGCGCTCTTGGGCGGGATCTTCAGCATGGAGAGCCAGTAGTTGGGCGGGTAATACTGGGCGGCGGCAACGGCGTTGGGAGCGATCACCGCGTGGAGGGCCAAAGTCTTACCGGGCGGTGTCTCGACCGGGGGCGAATCCACAAGGCCGTAGCCGCGCACCCACACTTTGTAATTGGCTTTGGGCAATTCCGGAAGGAGGTATCGGCCGCGATCGTCGGTGACCACGATTTTGCGCAGCTTGGTTTGGAAATCCCTGGTCTCGGCAATCACCCATACGCCCGCTTCGGGACCTTTCGAGCTGGTGACCACGCCTGCAATATTGTCGGAGGCGACGCTAACGACCTGAGGCTGCGCGGGCTGCGGCAGCGCTTCGGTTCGGATGATTGCCGAAGCCACGAGCAAACTACCTAACA
>JBEKTG010000386.1:0-3720 GCA_049516275.1 Candidatus Acidiferrales bacterium | reverse complement strand
AACGAACCCCCCGACGCCCCCCACTTCCTCGCTATCGAAAGCATCCACCGCGTCGTTCAGCCAGTTTTCGTCCGGCACGGCATCGTCGTCGAGAAAGGCCACCAAGTCCCCGCGAGCCATGTCGATGCCGACATTTCGGGAGACGGACAGATTGCGGTCCGAACACGTGCCCACTCGGGTGGAAGAGGCATGAGCCCGGAGCACGTCCATGGTGTTGTCGGTCGACGGTCCGTTCACGACAATCCCTTCGAAGCGCGGATAGTTGAGCCTGCGAAGGGAGCGCAAGGTCGCATCGAGGCTTGCGGCCCGATTGTAGGTGTTGATGACGACGGATACTGTTAGATCGCGAGCGGGCATCGCCGTTGCATTATCGCCGCCCGGTCCGTTGCTAGACGAACGCATGAACCACGACCCGACCCGGGTGCCACGGAGGGAAGAACTTGAGCCGATTGAAGCCGACCTCCTTAAGCATCTCCGCCACGCAAAGCATGTTTGGCCCCCAGAAATTCGAGGGGTCATTGTTCAGCGTTGTCCCGGGGTAGAAAACCATCGCCGGGCGCCCGTAATCCATGGCGTCGAGATGCGTCTCCAGAATCGCCATCTCGCTGCAAACGGATCTCACGGCGCGAAGGTAGCGAAGCGGGTCCGGCGCGTGGTAGAGCACTCCCAGGAATAGAACCACATCAAAGACTCCCACGGTCTCCGGCGATATTTCTTCGACCGGGATGACTTTCGCTTCCACGCGGGAACCGAGAGCGTCGTGGGCGATCTTGAAACCTTCTCCGTCTCCCATCCCTGTTAATTTCCAGCAGTATTGATCCGTCGCCACAACACGCCGGGCTCCCCGCCGCTCCGCCTCGAACGAGAAAAAGCCATCGTAGGCGCCGATATCGAGCACGGACTTGCCGGTGAGATCCTCGGGCAGATGTATGTGCTGCAACTTCGATGGGGAGTTGTCGACCCCCGGGGTGACGATTCCGCCGCCCAGATCGATGCGGTGAAACCAGGGTCTGCTAAAAACTTTCTGGGAGAGTTGTTCGGTGTTCACTCAGAAACTCCTCTTTTTTTTGAAGAATGGCACGCTGACTACTTCATCGCGGCGCGAGCCGCGCACTAGGGCTTGGACGACGCAGTCGGAATGCCCAGCCGCGATTCGACTTCCCGCAGACGCGCGGCGAGTGCTTCCACGGCCTTCTGCGTGGCGACATCCGATCGCCGCGCCTCGCGCAGCGCGTGGGGAAACGAATCCACGTGGACCTTCATGGTTTGCAGCAGCTGGTTGATTTGGGAAAGCTGCGTCTCGGATGCCCCGGGTTGCTTGCGTTGTTCCTGGCTGGCTTGCGAGAGTTGCGTCAGAACCACGGCAACCTTGGACATCTGATCCTTGAGGGCCGCGACGTCCCGGGCCAACGGGTCGACTGTGGGCTGTTCGTCGCGCGGTGCTACCAATTCCGTGGTTGCAAGAGATAAAGCCATCTGTCTTCCCTCCGCTTTGCGCTAAATCTGTCGCTACCTCACGGCCGGTCGCGCAAAGTCCCGGCAGTTGCTAAAGGCAATTCACAGGCCTTTGGCTGCCAGTCGTTCTGCCCTGTTCTCGGCCATCGGTTCCAAGACCACATTCTCGACGGGCTGTTTCTGCATCAATCTTTTGATTCTTTCCATGTACGCGGGCAGGATTTTCTCCCAGGCGTGCGTTCGCCGGATGGCAGCAGCGGCACGCCGGCCGCGTTGGACGGCATCCTCGCGGTCTTCGTAGATACGCCGCATCGTGCTCGCTAGCGCGGCGACGTCCGGTTCAAACCAGGTCCATTCGCCAGAAAGCCTGCCCAGCGGCGGAGGCGGCTCCGGAACCTCGGCCTCGCTGGCCGGCACGAAATAGCCGCAATCGGATGGGCAGAATTCGGGTGCGGGGCCCGCCTTGGTCACTACCACCGGCTTGCCGCAGGCCATTGCTTCGGCGATCGGCATTCCAAATCCCTCGCCGCGGTAGGGCAGCACAAAAGCGTCACATCCGCGGTACAGGTTGGCGAGGTTTGCATCGTCGAGCTGTTCTTCCACAAACAGGACGTGCGGGGCTCGGGCGTCGTTCATGAATTCATAGAGTTTCGCCTGCATGGAGTTGTGCGCATACGCTCGGTTGGAACCGCTGCATACGGCTAAGGTGACCTCTTCCCCCGGTTCGAAGGCTTGCCGATAGGCTTGGAGGAGCACATCGATTCCTTTTCGCCGGATCGCGCCCCCGACGAACAGAAACATAAATCTGCGGCATCCCAGGGGCCGCGACGTGTTTCCCTCCGGGCGAAATATTTTGGGGTCGATGCCATTCGGTAGCACCGCTATGCGATCGTTGCTGACGCCCGCGCGGACGAAAACGTCCCGAACAAACCGGGAGGGCACCCACAACTCATCCACATTTTCCTCGATCTCCCGCACCCACACTTGCGGCACGGCGCCGTATTCCCACGGCGCGATGACGGCGAGTTTCCCGCGCGGCGGCCGCCGGAAATCGGGAGGCCAATGGTGGCGAATCGTAAGATCCAGGCGGCCGGGATGCCGCAGAAGACCCTTGGACACGAGTTCTCCGCCGGGAGTCATGCGAATCGGGAGACGCGGATGGCAGCAGGGCTCCACGCAGGCATCGAGATCCGCCGAGGACAGCAGGGATGTCGCGATCTCGCGGTTGATGCGCGCAAAGCTGGAGTGCTCGAAGAACGGACCAGTCATCAGGACGCCGGGCTTGCCTGCGCCACGGTAACTGGGGGAAAAGGGCCGGGCCGCCACTTGGAGCTTGTCTCGCAGCACGTCCTTCGTAGCTTTGCTGAGAGGCATGGTCTCCGCGATCCGTTGCGCGGCGGGAAAGGCTCGATGGAGCAACAGGTACTCGAAGACCGGTGTGAGGAAGCGCGGTTCCCTTCGCACCAGCCGGCAGAAGTCGAATTGGTGCTTCTCCACCAACGCGGGAGAGAGTCGAAGGTCCAGAAGTTCGTCCACCGCGGGAGCGAACACCGGCCGGCTCAGCAGGCCCAGAAAGAACTGCTCAAAAGCCACTTCCTGATTGCCTACTTGCGCGGCAAACCGACCCTGCAGCCACGCGGCGCGATAGGAGTTCTCGCCTCCGCTGCCCACGAAGTTCGCGGGAAGGGTTCGGGCGCGCTCCAGAAGGTTTAACGCCTTCGGAATCTTCTTCTGGTCAATGCACAGAAGCGCGCCCACATAGAGAAGCTCCGCATAGCCCGGGTAGACACTCATGGCGGCGTCGAGCACCTGCTCGGCCTTCGCGAACTCTTTGAGGCGGAGAAGAGAGACGATCAGATTGCGAAGCGCGAGCGCGGCGAGTTGCTGCGGATTCCTGGCATCGTTTGCAAATCGGGCGAGGCCTTCGACGGCGGAGCCGGGCTTTGTTCCTTCCGCCGAGAGCATGCGCATGAGCTGCGCCCAGGGCGCGTCGATCGCCTGCAACGCTGCCGTAGCGAGCGCCGAGGTCGGCACCGAACCATTGACCCTGGCCGCCGAACTCCAATAATCCTGCGGGGATCCCGCGCTGAGCCAGAGCGGCGCAACACAGAGCAAGTCCAACTCGGGCAGGCACGGTAGATGGAGCGGCACGAAGCAGCGCCGCCCCGCGGTGCGAAGTTCTTGCCGGATCGCTGCCGCCGATCCTTGTCGCAAGAGATTTCCCGAGAACCAGGAGATTACCGCGTCGGCGCCGCGCGGAAGCTT
>JBEKTG010000385.1:0-3726 GCA_049516275.1 Candidatus Acidiferrales bacterium | reverse complement strand
GTGGCCGTGACTAAGGACCTGGCGCTCGTCGGCGACGATCTCCGCAACCGCGTGCGCGGATATCAGGCAGCGGCAGAGCGCACACGCAAACTGCGCTCCTGAGGGCGCGTTCCATAATGGCACAGCAGGCTCAGACGATCGGAGTCGCTGCCCCCACCTCCCATCCGGGACTCGTCAAGAGCCTCGGCCTGTTTGACTCGACCATGCTCGTCGCCGGATCGATGATCGGCTCCGGCATCTTCATCGTCTCCGCCGATATCGCCCACCAGGTACAAAGTCCCGGCCTCTTGCTAGTCGTGTGGGCTGCCGCGGGGCTCATGACGGTAATTGGCGCGCTCAGCTACGGAGAACTCGCCGCAGCCATGCCGCACGCGGGCGGGCAATACGTTTACCTGCGCGAATCCCTCGGCCCGATCTGGGGATTTCTCTACGGTTGGACGATGCTGCTGGTCATTCAAACCGCCACGATTGCGGCGGTCGCCATCGCCTTCGCCAAATTCACCGCGGTGATCGTGCCGTGGTTCTCCGCCTCGGCCTGGATCTGGAAAATCGGCACGTTCGGCCCGTGGGAGCTGTGGTTTGGATCGCTCGGCCCCTACAACGTGGGTCTCAACCGCCAGAATCTCCTCGCCATTCTTTCCATCGTTTTCCTCACCTGGGTCAACACGCAGGGCCTGGGATTCGGAAAAATTGTCCAGAACGTTTTTACGGTCGCCAAGGCTCTCTCTCTGGCCGCGCTCGTTGTCCTCGGTTTCTGGTTCTCAACCACCGCCGCCCGAACGGCAAACTTCACCCACTTTTGGCGGAACGCCTCGCTCTCCGCAATGCATCCTTATCCACCGGATCACGCCACTTGGATGGTCGGCACGCTCACGCTGATCGGCGTCGCCATGGTCGGCTCTCTTTTTTCGATGGACGCCTGGAACAACATCACCTTCACCGCGGGCGAGGTGAAAAATCCCGGCCGCGACCTTCCGCTCTCCTTAATCCTCGGAACGGCTTTGGTGATCGCCCTCTACCTTCTCGCGAATCTCGCGTACATGAGGGTACTGCCCGTTACCGGCGACCCCAATGCCGTAACGCCCCTCGCGCGGGGAATCGAGTTCGCCGCGGACAGCCGCGTGGCGACGGCGGTTCTGGCGGCGATTTTTGGCCCCGCCGGAGCGGTGCTGATGGCCGTTGCCATCTTGGTTTCTACATTTGGTTGCAACAACGGCCTGATTCTCTCCGGCGCCCGAATTTATTACGCGATGGCGAAAGACCGCCTGTTTTTCGCCTCGGCCGGCAACGTAAACCGGCACCACGCGCCGGGAACGGCGTTGATCGTACAGTGCGTCTGGGCCGCGGTTCTTTGCCTCTCCGGCACCTACGGCCAGCTGCTCGATTTTCTGATCTTTGCGGTGCTCATTTTCTATATCCTGACGCTGGTCGGTCTCTTCGTGCTGCGCCGGAACCGCCCGGAAATGCACCGTCCTTATCGCGCTTTGGGTTATCCTGTGCTGCCGGCGCTCTACATCGTGCTGGCGACGTTCGTCGAGATTCAGTTGTTGCGCTACAAGCCGCAGTACACCTGGCCGGGCCTCATCATCGTTCTGCTGGGGATACCTGTTTACGTTCTCTGGAAGTGGGCGCAGAGACAGGGTGGCGCTCCGGACGCGGCGTCGTAGGGTAAGCTGGCAGTTCTTTGCTTGGGAGAGTGTCCCCGCATGGGCAATCCATTATTTGCCAAGAAGCCGATGGAGTGGCTCCTGCACGAGGCCCAGGATTCCGGCGAGCACACGCTCAAGCGGAGTCTCGGCCCCGGGTCGCTGACGACTCTCGGCATTGGCGCGATCATCGGCGCGGGAATTTTCGTGCTTTCAGGGTTGGGCGCGCACTATGCCGGCCCGGCCTTGATGCTCTCGTTCGTTTTGTCCGGATTAGGCTGCGCGTTCGCGGGCCTCTGCTACGCGGAATTCGCGGCCCTGATTCCGCTCGCGGGCAGCGCGTACACCTACGCCTATGCCGCGCTCGGCGAAATTTTCGCCTGGATCATCGGCTGGGACCTCACCCTGGAATACGCCATGGGCGCCAGCACCGTATCTTCCGGCTGGTCCAACCATTTCATCGAGTTTCTCAACATTTTCCATCTGCGCATGCCGTTCTGGCTCGCCTACGACCACTGGACCGCCCTGCGCGAAGCGGAAAACGTCGTCGCCCGGCAAATGGTCCACTCCTTGTCCCCTGGACTAGTCGAGGGATCGCAATCGTTTCTCGCGCGCGTCGGCGAAGTGGTCAGCGCCCAGTCGCCCGAACTCATTCAGCGCGCCCACGATCTGGTCAACGCGCCGCACCTTTTCGGAGTGGAGATAGGGTTTAACCTTCCCGCGTTTTGCATCGCGCTGATCATCACGGCGATTCTGGTGATCGGGATCCAGGAAAGCGCCACCTTCAATTCCGCGATCGTAATCGTCAAGGTGGCCGTCGTCCTCTTCGTAATCCTTCTCGGCATGCGCTACATAAGCACGGCGAATTGGGGACACGATTGGCACACCTTTGCGCCGATGGGCTTTTCGGGGGTCGGCGCCGGGGCGGCCTACATATTTTTCGCCTACATCGGCTTTGACGCGGTTTCCACCACCGCGCAGGAGGCCAAGAACCCGCAGCGCGATCTGCCGATCGGCATCATCGCGTCCCTGCTGGTCTGCACGATTCTCTACATTCTCGTAGCCGGCGTGTTGACGGGAATGGTGCCCTGGACCTCAATCAACATCGAGGCGCCCCTTGCCGTTGCCTTTCTCGATCGCGGCCTCACCAAGGCTTCGTATCTGATCACGGCGGGTGCATTAGCCGGACTCACCAGCGTCATGCTCGTGATGCTGCTCGGGCAGACGCGTGTGCTGTATTCCATGGCCAACGACGGTCTTCTGCCGCGCAAGTTTTTCGCGGCCGTTCATCCCCGGTTTCGCACCCCGTACAAAAACACGATTCTGGTGGGTTTGCTGGCGGCGATCGTCGGCAGCGTTACCCCGATCGACGACATCGGGAAGATGGTCAACATCGGAACGCTGCTCGCCTTCGTGATCGTCTGCATCGCGGTGCTGGTTCTGCGTAAAACCAATCCGGAACAGCCTCGCCCCTTCCGCACCCCGTGGGTTCCCTTCGTGCCGGTGATGGGAATTCTCTTCAACGGATATATGATGTACAAGCTCGGCTGGATCAATTGGGCGCGCCTGATCATCTGGCTGGTGATCGGAATGGTGATTTATTTCACCTACAGCCGCCATCACAGCCGGGTAGGGAAGAACGACCGCTCGGCGCTGTAGCCCAGCGTTCCGCGAGGCTGCCGGGCGAATTCTGAAATGCTTTCGTGACGCAACTCTCTCCACGGCGCTCCTTCGTCGTCCTGCGGCGAATCTCACCCCGCGATCGCATCGCGTTAGCTTTCATCTCCGCTTACGTCATTTTGCGCGCAGGTTTCGTCCGCCATCCCTTTCCACTTTCCGGATTTCTCGGATTCCTGAGCGTTGTGGCAATCGTCTACCTCTGCTTCCGCGTGTTCTTCTGGGTGCGTAGGAAGCTTCTGTGGCGGCTGCGAAACAGGCTCATAGTCGCCTACATTTTCATCGCCGTCGTGCCCGTGGTCCTGCTCCTCACGATGATGGCCATCGGCATGTATCTGCTTTATCCGCAGATTGGCGCTCACCTGCTTCAGGATGGCTTGCAGGACCGCATCGGCATCATCGC
>JBEKTG010000384.1:0-3728 GCA_049516275.1 Candidatus Acidiferrales bacterium | reverse complement strand
CGGTCCCCGCCCCATACGATCAGCTTGCCCAGCAGCGGATCGTATTCGTTCGGCACGGTCCATCCGGCATACACGCCGTCGTCCATGCGCACGCCCGGCCCGGACGGAACCCGCCGATCCAGAATTTTCCCCGGCGATGGAAAGAAATTGTTATCCGGGTCTTCGGCATAAATCCGGCACTCGATGGCATGCCCGCGAATGGCGATATCGCCCTGCTCGAACAGCAGTTTCTCCCCGGCCGCGATGCGAATCTGCCATTTCACCAGATCGAGCGAAGTGACCAATTCGGTCACCGGATGCTCCACCTGCAGCCGCGTGTTCATCTCGAGAAAATAAAATTGCCGGTCCGCGTCCACCAGGAATTCCACGGTGCCCGCATTCGTGTATCCGCCGGCGCGCGCCAGCTTCACCGCCGCCTCGCCCATCGCCCGCCGCAAATCCTCGGACATCACAGGCGAGGGCGCCTCCTCGATCACCTTCTGATACCTCCGCTGCACCGAGCATTCCCGCTCGCCCAGATACACCATGCGGCCATGATGATCCCCAAGCACCTGAATCTCGATATGCCGCGGACGCGCCAAATACTTTTCGAGGTAGAGCCGCCCGTCGCCAAACGCATTCTCCGCTTCGGATGTGGCGTCGCGCCACGCGCCAACCAGTTCCGCCTCGCGCTCGACGAGCCGCATCCCTTTGCCGCCTCCTCCCGCCACGGCTTTCAGCACGACCGGAAACCCGGTTTCCTTTGCAATCGCCCCGGCAAGCTTCAAATTCGCGATAGGATCGAGCGCCCCCGGAACCGTGGGTACGCCTTCTTGCTTCGCGAGGTGGCGCGCCGCTGTTTTCGACCCCAGCTGCGCCATCGCCTCCGGAGAAGGGCCAATAAAGGTAATTCCAGCAGCCGCACAGGCGCGGGCAAACTCGTGGTTCTCCGCGAGAAATCCATATCCGGGATGCACCGCATCGCACCCAGCCGCGCGCGCCGCAGCCAGAATCTTGTCGATAGCGAGATAACTTTCGCGAGACGGCGCCGGCCCCAATCGGTAAGCCTCATCGGCCAGGCGCACGTGAAGAGAAGCGCGGTCCGCGTCGCTATACACCACCGCCGCCGGCACACTGAGTTCGCGGCAAGCGCGCAGGATGCGCACGGCAATCTCGCCGCGATTCGCTATGAGTATCTTCCGGAACATTTCGTAGCCGCCTCGACTCGCCCGCAGAAAATGGTAGCAGATCGACCCTCAGCCCGGTCCTGAATTCGCGCCGTCAAAAGTTGGCAAGCCGCGATCAAGCGGGCTATCATGGCCCCGCGAAGCAAAAGGGAGGTCACCGGCAAATGGATTCGGCGCAACAACAATCGTGGAAGCAAGCCGCGGCGGAAGCAGCCGCCAGGCTCGTCGAAAACGGGATGGTGCTCGGCCTGGGAACGGGCACTACGGCCGCCCTTTTCGTCGCTGCGTTGGGCCGGCGCGTCCAGCAGGAAGGCCTGCGCATCTCCGGCATTCCAACCTCACAGCACACCGGCGATCTCGCCCGCTCCCTCAACATTCCGCTAACGACATTCGCCGAGCACACCGAGCTAGATCTCACGGTCGACGGCGCCGACGAAGTCGAGCTGGGCACACTATTCCTAATAAAGGGCCATGGCGGAGCATTGTTAAGAGAAAAGGTGGTCGCCGCGGCCAGCAAACGCATGGTAGTCATCGCCGACGAGACCAAGCTGGTCGAGCATCTCGGCAAACAAACCGTGCCGGTAGAAGTAGTGCAATTCGGTTGGCAGGTAACGGAGAGCAGACTGAAAAAACTAGGCGCAAAAACGTCGCAGAGACTGACAGCAAGCGGCGATCCGATGATCACCGACAACGGGAATTACATAATCGACTGCGATTTCGGCATCCTGCAGAATCCCAAAGAAACCGCGCATCACCTCGACCACGTCATAGGCGCCGTCGAACACGGTCTTTTTCTAGGAATTGCGTCGCAGGTGATAGTCGCCGGGCCCGCAGGAGTAAAAACACTCCAGCGCGCAGCCGCCGCGAAGTAGCTACAAGGCAGCAGCCCCTCGACCAGCGCAGGCCAGCTTCCGACCAAGCCCGCCGGACCCGCGCCCGCCAAATCAGCGCCCGTCAGATCAGTTCGTTAATTTCTAGCGGCGCAAGCGTGCGGATACACGGCGTCAAGCGCGCCCCACAGAGCCTTCAGGCTGCGCTCCGCGGCACAAAGAACGCCAAACGAATCCGCATCCTTCTCGTTCGCCAGCCAGTTCCGCCACGCGGCGCGGTGCCGCACATCCGCCTCTTCGTGGACCGCAAAATACTCCAGCGCCCGCGGTTCGGTGATCCCGTAGAAGCGCCGCAGACCATTGATCTTCTGCGTAGCGATTTCCGGAACCTGCGCCTCGTAAGCGTAAAAGCACGCAACAGCCTGAGCCATCGTCCCTTGCGACACCACTTCCTCGTAGGTGTCGAGCAGCGCAGCAATCCCCGGGAACGGCCGCGCGTTATCCAGCGAATCCTCGCTCACTTCCAGCGACTCGGCAAACTGCCGCCAGAGCACCGGGTGCGGCGCCGCCGGATTAAGCTCCTCGGCGACATTCTCATCGATCAATTGCGTGAGCTTGCCGGTGCTGCGCGCCGAAAGCTGCTTCAGATTCTCGGGAAACGCGCGCACGTGCTGATAATACTGCTCCGCATACACTTGCAGCGACTCCTTCGGCAGGCTGCCTTCGGTCCAGGCGCGATAAAAAGGATGTTTGAGCAGGTGGTGTTGTTCAATCAGGCTGTCGAGCATTTCCAGAACAGTTTTCGCCTTCGCAGTCTTAGCCATTATGGTTACGGAATCTCCCCTGGGTTGTATAGCTGGGATTAAACCGACCGCATCCTACTTGAAATCCTGTACGAATTCCAGTGCCAGTACCTTACTTTTTAAGGCACAGTCGCCCAACCGGCCTCACAGCGGAATATTCCCGTGCTTCTTCCGCGGATTCGTATCCCGCTTGTTCTCCAGCGACCGAAGCGCCGCAATCAGCTTCGCGCGCGTTTGCGAAGGCTCGATCACCGCATCCACGTAGCCCCGCTCCGCGGCCACATAAGGATTGGCGAAGCGCTCGCGAAAGTCCTCGATCTTCTCGCGGCGCAGCTTTTCGCGTTCAGCTTCGGTGGCGCGGTCGAGTTCCCGCCGGTAAACGATGTTCACCGCCCCCTCCGGCCCCATCACCGCAATCTCCGCGGTAGGCCAAGCATAATTAATGTCCGTGCGAATATGCTTCGACGACATCACGCAATACGCCCCGCCGTAAGCCTTGCGCGTAATCACGGTAATTTTCGGCACCGTAGCTTCCGCAAACGCAAACAGCAGCTTCGCGCCGTGCTTGATGATCCCGCCCCATTCCTGCTGCGTGCCGGGCAGAAACCCCGGAACATCCTCGAAGGTGATCAGCGGAATATTGAACGCGTCGCAGAAGCGCACGAAGCGCGCCCCCTTCACCGACGCATTGATATCCAGCACGCCCGCCAGAAACGCCGGCTGGTTGGCCACGATTCCCACCGGCCGGCCCTCCATCCGCGCGAACCCCACCACGATATTTTTCGCGAAGTGCTCGTGCACCTCGAAAAATCCGCCCTCATCGACGATCCCGCGGATCACGTCGAGCATGTCGTAGGGCTGCTGCGGGTCTTCCGGCACCAGCGCGTTCAGCGCCACGTTCGCGCGGTCCCAGGGATCGCTCGAAGCGC
>JBEKTG010000383.1:0-3728 GCA_049516275.1 Candidatus Acidiferrales bacterium | reverse complement strand
CTTGTCCCACACGATGTAGTCGCTGCCCAGGTTGGCCATCACCATGAGCATATAGAACGGGTCGGTCATGGCAAAGAGCGATCCGCCAAACTGGGTGCCGACGTAGTTGGCGTTCCACCAGCGCAGCTTCATCTCGACGTCAATGGATTTCATGTCGGGGGCGATGCGGCGGATGCGAATGCCCGCGCCCAGAAACGGCGGCCACAGGTTGACCCAGCGCCGGAGGGCGCGGGAGCGCTTGGTGCCAGCGAGAAGTTGGAGCAGAACCTTTGGCATGGGACGGGCCCGAGAAACAGATTACAGAAAATTCGCGTCGTGGAGGGGCGGACGCCCCTTCGGCAAGCTCAGGGCAGGCTCTCGTCCGCCCGGGAAGTGGCACGGTTCTGGGCCGACCGAGCTGTGGCGCTGCTCCCCGGACGAGGGCGTCCGGGGCTCCATGGTTTACGGTTGGGGCGGGATCGCGAGGCCACGACTGTAGACGGCGGCGAGGATGGCGTCGCCGCCGCGGGCGAGGAGCGCGGCGCCGGCGGCGTTGCCGAGTTGTTCGGCGTCTTCAATGTTTCCGTCGCGGGAGTCGCGCAGAACTTTGGAGCCGTCGGGGTCAGCGACGATCGATTCGAGATGCAATTTCCCGTTGTTCGTATTTTGTCGAACTTCGGCGAAGGCGCCGATGGGGACCTGGCAGCCTCCGCCGAGGCGGTTGAGGAGAGCGCGTTCGCAGGTGGTGGCGGCGCGCGCGGCGGGGTCGTTTAGAAACTCGAGATGCTGGCGCGTGGCGGCGTCGCCTTGGCGGATTTCGATTCCGAGTGCGCCCTGGCCGGCGGCGGGGCACATGATTTCGGCGGGGATGATTTGTTTGATCAGTTCGGTTTTACCCAGCCGCTTCAGGCCGGCTGAGGCCAGGATGATGGCATCGTATTCGCCTTGTTCGAGTTTGCGCAGGCGGGTGTCGACGTTGCCGCGCACGGGATGAATGTCGAGATCGGGGCGGATGGCTTTCAGTTGCGCCTGGCGGCGCAGGCTGCTGGTGCCGATGCGGGCGCGATGCGGAAGGTCTTTTATTTCTGAATAGTGGCGCGAGCAGAAGGCGTCGCGGGGGTCTTGCCTCTCGGTGATGGCGGCGATTTCGAATCCTGGAGGGAGTTCGGTGGGCAGGTCTTTCAAGGAATGCACGGCCAGGTCGACGCGGCCGGCGGCCAGGGCCTCTTCGATTTCTTTGGTGAAGATTCCTTTGCCGAGTCCGCCTTTTGTGCCGACCATGGCGAGAGGGACATCGGTGATTTTGTCGCCGGTGGTGTGGATGATTTCGATTTCGACTTCGTGGCCGCGGGCGCGCAGGAGGGCGGAGATGTGGTTCGCTTGCCATAGGGCGAGCTGGGAGCCGCGGGAGCCGATGCGGAGTTTAGTGGGCTTGTTTAACAGGCTTAATTTTCCTCTCTTCTATAGCTTCATTCTTACATCCTGATGAACGAAAAGACTACTCTCGCGACCGCGAGGATTCCTCCGACGATCATCGAGATGATCCCGATGACTTTGTTAATCCGTATCTGCCATTGCTCGCCTGGAACGTTTTTGAAGAGGAGTGGATGCCGGTACAGATACCATCCTGCAAGTACAAAGAGACAATCCCAGAGGATGAAGAGGACTGTGATCATTCGGTCAAGTAGCGATGCGCTTCGCGTATCGCCAGACTGCGCTCAGGATGACTGGGGTTGTGGACGGCACAGGGTCCGACCGACGACAGCGTAAGGCTGGCGCGCGACAGTCGGGGAGACTGAGATCCTTCGGCCCGCGAAGCAAAACGCGGACTCTCAGGATGACAGAGGCTATTAGTTTTGCTTGAACTGAGAGTCTTGAGGGAACTCCCCGCAGCGCCGGAGGCACAGGCGGCGAACAGCAGGTCCTTCGACTTCGTCTGGCGATTCGCTTCGCTCGTCGCCAGACTGCGCTCAGGATGACAGGAGTTGGGGATGGCACAGCGTCCGACCCACGGCAGCATAAGGCTGGCGCGCGACAGTCGAGAAGACTGAGATCCTTCGGCCCGCGAAGCAAAACGCGGGCTCTCAGGATGACAGACATTGAGAGCGGTGCTTGATTGGAAGGATTGGTATTCGCGGCGGGGCATTAGTGGCGCGGCTCCGGTTCGCTCTTGCGAGGTGATTCTCGATGCGCTTGTGAGGCGGGGCCGGTTTCTTTGTCGTGGAGGTTGAAGAGGCGGCGGACTACGTCGATGACGGTGGTGACTTCGGAATCTTTGGCGGCGGTTTTCAGGGTGGTGATGGGGGTGTGCATGACTTTGTTGATGATGCCGCGGGTTAAGGCTTCGACGGCGATTTCCTGTTCGGGAGTCATGTGGCCCAGGCGGCCGCGGACGCGGTCGATTTCGGCCTGGCGGATGGTTTCGAGATGATCCTGTAACGACACGATTGTGGGGACGACGTCGAGGGTATGGCGGCGGGCCTCGAAGCGGGTTTTGAAGTTTTCGACTTCGCTGGCGATGATGGCTTCGGCGAGTTCGGCTTCCTTGCGACGGTCGGCGACGTGGCTGGTGACGGCCTGCTGCAGGTCGTCGATATCGTAGACGAAGATGCCGTCGAGCTTCGACATTTCGGGGGAAACGTCGCGGGGGACGGCGATGTCGATGAAGAACATGGGCTTGTTCTTGCGGCGGGCGAGGAATTGCTCTCCGTGCTCGCGGCGGAAAATGGCGTGGGGCGCGCCGGTGGAGGTGATGACGATGTCGGCGCGGTCGCAGGTGTTGTAAAGATCGTCGAACTTGATGGCCTGGCCGTTGAATTTTTGCGCGAGGCCGATGGCGCGGTCGTAGGTGCGGTTGGAGACGAAGATGGAGGCGCAGCCGTGAGCCATCAGGTGGCGGGCGGCGAGTTCGCTCATTTTTCCGGCGCCGACGATGAAGACGTTCTTGCCCTGCAGGCTGCCGAATATCTTTTTTGCTAACTCGACTGCAACGCTCGCGATGGAGACGGATGAAGAGCCAACTTCGGTTTCGGTGCGCACGCGCTTGGCGACGGCAAAGGCGCGGGTGAAGAGTTGGTCGAGCTGTCCGCGAGCGGTGCCGATGGTGTGGGCGACGGCGTAGGCTTCCTTGACCTGGCCGAGAATTTGGGCTTCGCCGACGACCATGGAATCGAGGCTGGAGGCGACGCGGAAGATGTGGCGCACGGCTTCGTTTTCCCGGAACTCGTAAAGATGCGCGTCGAGTTCGTCGGCGGTGAGGTGAAAGTGATGGTGCAGGAATCCGCGCAGGTCGGCGGAGCCGTTGGTGGTGTGGGTAATCAATTCCACGCGGTTGCAAGTGGAGAGGATCATGCCCTCTTCGATTCCGGGGTGGGCGGTGAGATCGCGGCAGGCGTCGGGCAGGCGAGATTCGGGGATGGCCAGGCGCTCGCGCACGTCGAGCGGAGCGCTTTTGTGATTCACGCCGATGAGCTGGTATCTCATTATGCGAGCCTCATAATGTGTGCCTCATGAGGCGGCGAACCTGTGGATGGCGGAGAAATAGTTTGCGGCCCAGGCCACGACTGCGGCGACGAAGGCGCAGGTGGCGAGGACGGCGGCGCGGCGGCCGCGCCATCCGGAATTCCAGCGGGTGAAGATCATGAGCATGTAGACGACCCACATCAGGAGCGAGAGCAGAATCTTGGGGTCGAGGAAATTGATGCGGCCGTAGGCTGAAATGGCGACGATGGAGCCGGTCAGCAGGCCTA
>JBEKTG010000382.1:0-3744 GCA_049516275.1 Candidatus Acidiferrales bacterium | reverse complement strand
CTGATGGAACGCGCGCGCGACAACCGCCTGCTAATCGGCAAAGGTGGCCTGTACGGCAACGTGATCCGCATGGCCCCGCCGATGAACATCACCAAAGCCGACGTAGACGAAGGCATCCGGCTGCTCGACAAATCTTTCGCGGAGATCCCTGCCTAACAACAGAAGCTTCGGCGAGCCGCAGCCGTTCTGACCTGTCTTATCAGGAGACAATTATCCCTTCCATCGCCAGGCACGCCACGCAAACCGCCTCGCGCAAAATCGCGACAATCGCCGCATTCATCTGCTTCCTTGCGCTTACGATTGCATCGGGAGCAAACGCCGCCGAGCGCTATCGCTGGAAATCCGTCACCGAAGCACAGGTGAAGATCGACGACAAAATTCCCCTCACGTGGAATATCTACCAGCCGGACAAAAAGAAGGACGCAAACCTGGTGCTCGTTCTGCTCGGTCATCGCTGGCTGATGCTCGACATCAAAGCCAGGCTCGTCTATCAGGTAATCGCGGGCGATCTTCAAAAGCAAGGAGACGACTACGAGACCGGCGATCTCGCGCAGCAAGAAAGGCTCATCCCCAGCAGCGACTGGACCGATCGCGATGTAGGCCCCGCAGAAGACATTCACATCACGCTGGGCGATTACGGACGCATCCTAGAAGTGGAATTACCTCACCTGATGGATTTGCGCCGCGGGCTGCACTAGCAAACGCCGAACCGCAAAGACGCCCGCGCAACCAACTAGCGCAGGCCAGCTTGACGAGACTGCGCCTGCGGCTGCCTGGACCTCGCTCGCAGGCTGCGCCAAACCATCCACGCAACCGTACCCAGCATTCCCACCCAACCGATGACGCGCACGGCGTGAGCGATCTGCGTGTCATGGTCGAGCAAGCCAAGCCTGTCGAACAAATAATTCCAGTCGTGGATCACGTAGTCGCTGTCGCCGACCGTCAGCAGCGGCAATTCCTGCGCCCGCGCATCCGCCATATAAACCGAGATCGGCAGAAACTGCTCGAAAAAGAAAAACACGCAAAACGCCGCGCCCTGCACCTGCCGATGCAAAATGAAATAAGAAGCCAGCATCAGCGGAACGCCCAGCTGCAACAGCGTGCCGCCCGCCACGGCAATGAACTCGCCGAAAAAGCGGAACAGCAGGTGTCCGCCTTCGTGAATGGGAATGAACACCAGGTCCATGAACTGCGGAAAGCCGGTCCCGCGCACCAATTGAAATAGAAAGATCGCGTAGAACGACGCCGCAATGTAGAACACAAGACGCGGGACAGGCTCCCACTCCTCTTCAAGAGCCAGAAGAAAAGGCAGGCGTTCGGTCCACGACTCTGGGAAATTCACAGCAGCCTCTCCCATCCCGCCACAACAGAAGCGGTGAATCCTCGGGGAAACGTCTATGTTAGCAACCGCTGGCGTAGAAAAAATCCCGGGAGAGCAACAGATTTCGAGAGCAGCAACGAATCGCTTGTTCTGTAGTTGGTGTTGCGGAGCGCCTCGAGCGGCTACTGCTCGCGGCAAAGGTACTGGTCAATCGCCTTCGCGGCGCTGCGGCCCTCGGCAATGGCCCACACAACCAGCGACTGCCCGCGGCGCATGTCCCCAGCCGCAAAGATGCCGGGAACCGAACTCATGTAATTCCCTTTCGTAGCCACGTTGCCGCGCGAATCGAGCTCCACGCCAAACTGCTCGATCATCCCCTTCTTCACGGGCCCAGTGAAGCCGAGGGCAAGCAGCACAAGGTCGGTGTCGATCACCACATCGGTTCCGGGCATAGGCTCGAACTTCGGCGGCGGCCCCACGCGAACGCCGTGCAGCTGCTTCACATTTCCTCTTTCATCCCCAACGAACTTCGTAGTGCCAAGCGCCCAATCGCGCAGGCCGCCCTCCTCGTGCGCGCTCTCGGTGCGCAGTTGCAAGGGCCATAGCGGCCAGGGTGTGCTGGCATGTCGCTCCGCGGGAGGCATGGGCATGATCTCGAACTGGCTCACCGACGCGGCCTTGTGCCGGTGGCAAGTGCCCAGGCAATCGGCGCCCGTATCGCCACCGCCGATAATCACCACGTGTTTGCCGGTGGCGAAAATCTGCCCCAGGACATCGTCGCCCGCCACGCGCTTGTTCTGCTGCGGCAGGAAGTCCATCGCGAAATGAATGCCCTTTAGCTCGCGGCCCGGCACTTTCAAGTCGCGAGGCGCTTCGGCTCCGCCCGTGAGAAGAATCGCGTCGAACTCCTTGCGCAGCGCTTCCACCGGAACGTTGTGGCCCACGTGCGCGTTGGTCTGAAATATCACGCCTTCAGCGGTGAGCTGTTCAAGCCGCCGGTCGAGGACGCGCTTCTCCATCTTGAAATCAGGAATGCCGTAGCGCAGCAACCCGCCGATGCGGTCGGCCTTCTCAAAAAGCGTGGCCCAGTGGCCGGCGCGATTCAGCTGCTGCGCGGCCGCCATTCCCGCGGGTCCAGAGCCAACCACGGCGACGCGCTTTCCGGTGCGCGTGGCCGGCGGCTCCGGCTTGATCCAGCCTTCTTTCCAGGCGTGGTCGACGATGGTCTTCTCGATCACCTTGATCGTTACCGGCGGCTCGTTGATGCCAAGCACGCAGGCCGCCTCGCAGGGCGCGGGGCAAATACGGCCGGTAAACTCGGGAAAATTATTCGTGGAGTGCAGAATGCGAATCGCATCCTTCCACTCGTCGTGATAGACGAAATCGTTCCAGTCCGGAATGATGTTGTTCACCGGGCAGCCCGTGTGGCAGAACGGAATGCCGCAATCCATGCAGCGCGCCGCCTGCGTCCGCACGCTATCGTCCGGAAACGGCTGGTAGACCTCGAAATAATCGTTGACGCGCTCCGCCACGGGACGCCGCGTCGGAGTTTCCCGGTTGTATTCCTTGAATCCCGTGACTTTACCCACCGGTCACCTGCCCGCGAGTCTTCTGGCCCGCTTGCCCCACCAGCACGCCCGCCGGAACGCGCGGTATGCCCAGAACCCGCTTGTACTCGTGCGGGAACACCTTCACGAATTGCGGCAGCGTGGCCTCCCAATTTTCGAGGATCCATTTCGCCTGCGGGCTGCCGGTGTACTCGCAGTGCCGCGAAATCAACTTGTGCAGCAGCTCAATGTCCTTCTGGTGGACCACGGGTTCGAGGTCCACTTCGGCGCGATTGCAGCGCAGCGCGAAATCGGCGTCGCGATCGAGCACGTAGGCGTTGCCACCGGTCATGCCAGCGGCGAAGTTTCGCCCCGTGCGTCCCAGCACCACGATCAAGCCGTTGGTCATGTACTCGCAGCCGTGGTCGCCGACACCTTCCACGACGGCTGTCGCGCCGGAATTGCGCACCGCGAAACGTTCCCCGGCCATGCCGCCGAAATAGGCTTCCCCACTGGTGGCCCCGTAGAGGCAGACGTTGCCGATCAGGATGTTTTCTTCGAGCACGAATTCGGACTTACGCGAATGGTAGACGATCACTTTTCCGCCGGAGAGTCCCTTGCCGACGTAGTCGTTGCCGTCTCCCTCCAGCGTGAGCGTGACGCCCTTCGCCAGAAACGCGCCGAAACTCTGCCCCGCGCATCCGGTGAATTGCACGCGAATCGTGTCCTCGGGCAATCCCTGCGAGCCGTACTTGCGCGCGATTTCGCCGCTCAGCATGGTTCCGACCGTACGATGAATATTGCGGATGGGCATGCTCAGCGACACGGGCGTGCGGTTCTCGATGGCATCCTGCGTCATTTCGATCAACTTGCGAT
>JBEKTG010000381.1:0-4242 GCA_049516275.1 Candidatus Acidiferrales bacterium | reverse complement strand
GAAGATGGCGAATGCCGAACGCGATGTTCTCGCCGAGCGTCCGGTGTGGAAAAAGAGCGTAGTGCTGGAACAGCATTCCCACGCGCCGCTCGCGCGCGGGTATCTGGATACCCGTCTCGGTGTCGAGCAGCGTGCGCCCATTCAGAACAATTTTCCCGCGATCGGGGCGCTCCAGGCCCGCGATGCACCGCAGGAGCATCGATTTGCCCGCGCCGGACGATCCGAGAATGGCGAGCGGCCCGCTGTCCGAGGCGAACGACACCTCCAGCGAAAAATCCTCGAGGCTCTTGGCGATTTGGACTTGAAGCGGCACGTCAGCGCCGCGCCCATCGCGCGCGCCCGGGGCTTTGCACGTTGGTCCAGTAGTAGAGGCCGGCGAGAAGCGCCAGGGAAATCACCACATCGATCAGGCACCAGACCATCGCGGTGCGGATGTCGTCCGCTTCCACGGCGAAATAAATCGCGATGGGAATCCCCAGCGCCCGCGCGAACGAGAGGATTGTCCCAGCCAAAACACCGGGCCAAGCCAGAGGCAGCGCAACCTCGCGAAAGACGCGCCATTCGGAAGCCCCGAGCGTACGCGCCGCCTGCAAAAACTGCGGGTCGACTTGCTCGAGAGCGGCGCGCGCCGTCAGGTACATCAGAGGAAACGCCACCACGGCTGCGGCGATCACCGTAGCAGGCCAGGAAAAAACGATGGTCGCGCCGAAATGCAGCAGGATTCTGCCGAGAGGGCCGTTACGCCCGAAAAGCAGGAGAAGAAAAAATCCAACCACGGTGGGAGGCAGCACCAGCGGCAGCAGGAAAATCCCATCGACCACGGCCATCGCCGGGCCCGTGCGGCGCGCGCGCCACGCGGCCGCCGCCAGACCGGCAACAAGCGTAAAGAGAGTAGCGGTGGCGCTTGTTGCCAGCGATATCCAGACCGGGGACCAATCCACTAGAGTCATCGGCAGAGGATTGTATCCGGATCGGGCCTTTTCGGCTCGCTTTTCCCCGCCGCGGCGTTATTTCTCCGCGGGAGGCGGTGGCGGCCCGGAAGGCGCCGCGCTTGCGCCGGGTCCTGGCGCCGGAGCCGGTGCGGGGGCCGGCGCTGCACCGGGTTCGGGCGGCAGCATTTGCTTCAATTCCGGATATTCGATGGACATGCTCCGCAGGACCTCAATCGCGGCTTTCTGGTCGATCTGCATGCCCGCCTGCTGCGTTTGCTGCGCCACTTGCGGCAGCGTCTTCACCACGCGCTGCCCGAGCGGCGATTCGTAAAATTTGATCAGGCCTTCAACATCTTCCATCGAGAAGAAGTGCGAATACACCGGAATCTGCGCGTCGGTGACGGCGCTCGAAGGAGCCGCCGCCGTAAACTTCTGGGTGAACGCATCCATGAACTTCTGCAGATCGTCCGGCTTCTGCAGCGTCCTGCCCATCACGGAACGAACCTGCCCGCTGATGTAGTTCGCAATATTGTCGCCGAGCTTGGAAGTCTGCGTAAGGTCCATCAGGTGACGGATGGCCGCCTCCTTCGCTGGATCCGGTTTCTCAAGGGCCGGTGGCGCCTCCGACGCCGAAGGAGCTGCGCTCGCCGCCGGCGGCTGAGCAGGCGTTCCAGGCTGATGCGCCGGTGCGGGCGTCTTGGGGGCACTGGTGGCAGGCGTTTGCGCCAGCGCCGAACCGCCGGTAAGAATCACAGCGGCCAGTATTCCAGTTAAAAATCTCATTCAAATCTCCTTAAGGGCTGGCGTTTGGGATTGTACAATTCATCATAACGGAACCGCGGGCGAGCGTCACGGCTCGATTTGAGTGTTACAACTCGGCGATCAACACGGCAATCGACAATGACCAGCGCGAATGGAAACGGCTCCTCCACTGACGGCCCGAGTTTTGAGGCCGAGCGCCGCGAGATGGTTGCTCGCCAGATCCGCGGGCGCGGCATTCGTTCTGCCCGCGTAATCGAAGCAATGGAAGCCGTTCCCCGGCATCTCTTCGTTTCGCCCGAACATTCCATCGCGGCATATACCGACTCGCCTTTGCCGATCGGCGAGGGCCAGACAATATCGCAGCCCTTCATGGTGGCGGCCATGGCCGAGGCTCTCGCGCTCGAAGGGTCGGAACGCGCGCTGGAAGTGGGCGCGGGCTCGGGCTACCAGGCCGCCATACTCTCCAGGCTGGCTCGCGAAGTGACCGCTGTGGAAACGCAGCCCGCGCTCGCTGCCTCGGTTCGCGAACGCCTGCGTCGGCTAGGCTTCGCCAACATTCGCATCGAGGAAGGCGACGGCTCGCTCGGATGGCCGCCCGGCGCGCCATATCAGGCAATTGTGGTCACAGCGGGTGCTCCGGCGGTTCCCCAGCCCCTGGTCGATCAGCTCGCGGAAAATGGAAGGCTCGTAATACCGGTCGGCCCGGCGGAACGTCAGGAACTGCTGCGGATCGTCAAAAGCGGAGGCCGAACGACGCAGGAATCGCTCTACGCGTGCCGCTTCGTGCCTTTGATCGGGATTCACGGCTGGCGGCCGGCGCAAACGGAGTAACTCACCACGAATCGATCCGTTTGCCCAGCCTGAAATGGGCCCGTAAACCTAAATTATCAACCAAGCCAACCGCCAGAAAGCCGCTCCTACCTCTTGACTGCCGAGGGAGGCGTGATGCCACTCATCCGAAGCTCCGTGGCGGCGAGGCTGTAGTGATCCTCGAGGTCCGCCGCGAGACTCACCATCGCCTGCGCTCGCGTGGCCATGTGCCCCCCGAACAAGGGAAGCTGCTCGCCCAGGTTCGAATCGTCCAATTTCGCCAGTGCCTGCGTGCAGAAGTCAATGGAAGCCTGCAAGGTGGCGACAATCTTGTCCTTCGGATCGGTGTCCGCAACCTTATCCGCCGTTGGAACCGGCATTCCGCTGATTTTCGAGCACAGCAAAGTATCTTCGCCCACTATGTGCAGCATCAAGTGCCCGAAGGTCATCTGATCCGGCGTGGGCCGGAAGCTATACTTCTCGGCCGGCATCGCTTGTGCGGCGGCCAGGATATTCTTGGTCTGGCGCGCCACCACAGTGCGCACCGCATCGGAAACAGGACTCGACGCAGTCTGCGCAAGAGCCGCAAACGGCATCAGTACCACACAACAAACTGCCAAACTCATTCGGCGCATCGATGATCTCCTCAGTATTTTAACGGTCGGATAGTTTTCCAGCGCCCCAAAGCATAGTCCGGGAGATAGCTCATAACAAGCTGTTTATGCTGCGCCGAACCACGCGCCGTCGTGGCAGCAGCTGGCTGTAAAGGGCTGCCAGGACATGCTGCCAAGCCGTGCTGCGAGGATGGAAACTTTGCGATACAAAGTACTTGAAGATTATGGGCGCCATGCTACCCTTTTCACGTGCCTCTAGAGCAACCAGTTCGCCGCCCCTCCCCCGTCGCCCTGGACGACCATGCCCGCGACAACCTGCGCTTTATCCGCGAAACGATGGAACGCGCCGGGTCGTTCACAGCGCTGCCAGGATGGGGCGTCATCGCCATGGGAATCACCGCCATTGGCGCGGCCGTGATCGCCTCCCAGCAGGATTCTTCGCTGGGATGGCTGATCACCTGGATTGTCGAAGCCGCCATCGCCATTTCGATTGCCGGCTGGACGATGGTTTCAAAGGCTCGCGAGGCCGGCACTTCCCTTCTTTCCGGACCGGGCCGCCAGTTCGTCTATAGCTTCGCGCCGCCGCTCTTTGCCGGCGCGCTGCTGACGCTGTTGCTCGTGCGCCTGGGCTCCGCGGGAATGATCGCAGGCGTCTGGCTGCTGCTCTACGGCACCGGAGTCGTCACCGGCGGCGCTTTTTCGATTCGCATCGTTCCCTTGATGGGGCTTTGTTTCATGGTGCTCGGCGCCGTGGCTCTTTTCTGCCCGCCTGCCTGGGGAAACGCCTTCCTGGCCTCAGGCTTTGGAGGACTGCACATCCTTTTCGGCGCGGTGATCGCGAGGAAATATGGCGGCTAAATCCGGAGCGTTCCGCTCTTCGCGGGACGACAAACCGAAACGGGAATCATCCGCACTGAAGCCGCGCGAAGTAGCGGCCTCCAATCTCGATCGCCTGATTCACGAGCGCACGCGTCTCGCCATCATCAGCGCCCTCGCCGTGAACGCCTCCCTCACCTTCAACGAACTCAAAGATCTTCTGCGCGTCACCGACGGCAACCTCAGCGTCCATGCCCGCAAGCTCGAAGACGCCGGTTACGTAGCCTGCACCAAGTCGTTCGCCGGGC
>JBEKTG010000380.1:0-4386 GCA_049516275.1 Candidatus Acidiferrales bacterium | reverse complement strand
ACGTCGTCATCAATGAACACGATGATCGCCCCGCGCGCAATGCTCAGGCCGTCGTTGCGCGCGGCGTTAGCTCCCAAAGGCGAGGGCTGCCTTCGGTAAATCACTTGCCAACCGCTGGCGCGACAAAAATCTTCAACGACTTCCCGCGTGCCATCCGCGGAACAGTCATCCACCACAATCACTTCCGGCGGCTCCGCTCCTCGCACTCCGTCCGGAAGCGCCGCAAGGCACCGCGCGAGTATCTTCGACCGGTTACGCGTCGCAATAATAATGGATACCGAATCGCTCACGCACTCCGTCCTTGCAAAACCAGCGCTACTTTTTCCCGCGGAATCGCCAGATAATTCCGCGGTTCAGGATAGCCATCCCTTTCCTGGTGCTCGGAAAGCCGTCCGTCCGCGTTAAAATCGAACCAGTCGTACCCGCGCTCCTTGAGGAATGCTATTTTATTTCGCGCTCCGTAGCCCCAGGCTTCCGTCACCCAGTCCAGCACCTCGCAGACAATCACCGGGCGTATCGCCTGTAGCACGCGCTCGGCGCCGCGGAAAGCCTCGAGTTCGCCGCCCTCCACGTCAATCTTGATCAGATCGATGCGAGGGATATCGTTTTTGCTCACATAGTCGTCGAGCGAGATAGCCTCGACGATGTTTTCGTGCACCGCTTCTTCGACCCGGGGCCTCTTCAGACTGTTCATCATCGTAAAGTCCGAGTCGACGCTATAGAACCTCAAAGGTTCGGTCGCGGAACTCACCGCGTATGGCTCCAGACATACTCCTTCAACGCCATTCCACTTCATATGGAGCTCAAAACGCTTTCGTTCGCGCACCGACGGCTCGAACGCCACAATTCGGCCCCGCTGCAACACACGCTTCGCCGCTAGCAGCGAATAAAATCCGTGGTGCGCTCCGATATCGAAGAACACCATTCCCGGTTTCAGAAACTCCCAGACAAAACGCACTTCCTCCAAGTCGTCTCCCCAATAATCCAAAAGGGACCGCTCCGCATGAAAAGACATCGGAACGTACGACCACCAATAGTGAATCGTGTCGGCCGGCGACATCGCCACCCGGGCGCGTACCGGAAGAAACGGAACCTTCGCGATCGCTTTGTGGGTAAGGAAGCGAAGGGTCGTGCGCTTCTCAGCGACGGGCTTGCTCACAAAACGCGTGATTCGTTCCAGCAACATGTGTCCTACTTTTCGCCCGGCGAGAATTCACCTGCGGCAATCGCCTGGGCTACTTGCAGTTCCGCCGGAATATTCAGAATCCCCGCCCAGCGGTCCTGGGAATGTGCCAGCGGAGGTGTGTCCACCACGAGCTGCGGAACGGCGTGCCACTTTTCCACCAGTTCGCCGCCCGTCAAATTGTTGCCGCCATTGAAAAGGGAGCACATCACGCTGTAAGTGCCGGGACGCAGCGGCAGCGTGGGCATTCGAAGCACCAGTTCATGGGTTCCCGCGCCAAGTTCCACGTTGTCAAAGCCCCAGCCAATCATGATCACGTTCTCGTTGTCCACAATCATGGCGCCGAAGTGGCCCTGCCAGATGGGCTTGGATATTTGTAAATGAAAATGCAGACTCACTTCGCCAAGTCCATCGCGTAGTACGTTGTTCTCGCCGCATACCGACCACTGGAGAAAATGCGTCTGTTGCCGGTCCCCAGCCAAGTCGGGCCGCAAAGTCGCCGTCTCGTACGCCGCAATCGTTTCCCCGGCCGGTCCGGACTCCCGGATTTGCCCCGCGTCGATCCAGATCACCCGCTCGCAGAGCCGCCGAATCTGGTTCATCTGGTGGCTCACGAACACAATCGTCCGGCCGCTGCTGGAAACTTCCTGCATCTTGCCAAGGCACTTCTTCTGGAATTCGATGTCGCCCACCGCCAGCACTTCGTCCACCAGCAGAATCTCGGGTTCCAGGTGCGCGGCCACCGCAAACGCCAGCCGCATCTGCATTCCCGTGCTGAAATGCTTCAGCGGCGTGTCCAGAAAGCGCTCCACCTCGGAGAACGCCACGATCGCGTCGAATCTCGAGTTGATTTCGCTTTTCTTCATTCCCAGCACGGCGCCGCTCAGATAAATATTCTCGCGCCCCGTCAATTCTGGATGAAACCCGGTGCCCACCTCGAGCAGGCTCCCGACGCGCCCCTGAATATCGGCGAATCCGGCAGTCGGCCGCGTGATGCGCGAAAGAAGCTTGAGCAGCGTGGTTTTCCCGGACCCGTTGCGCCCGATCAGCCCCACCACCTCGCCCTGGCGAATATCGAATGACACATCACGCAACGCCCACAGAAAATCCGATCCGCTTCTGCGCCCGCTCCGCCGGAACGGAGCCGTCGCCACGCGCGCGAGAATGTCGCGCAAAGCGACATAGCGCTCGCGCTCGCCCACGCGATAGCGCTTTCCCAGCCCTTCGGCGTGAATTACGGCGTCGGCCATTTCTAAAATGACTCGCTCATCGGCACTCGTTCACACCACGTCCGCCACGGTCGTTTCCATATGCTGAAAGTACGCCAGCCCGCCCAGCAAAATCAGCACGACCACCGCGGCGGAGACGGCCGTCATGCCGCCCGGCGCGCTGCCGTGCCCCGCAAGCGACCACCGGAACCCCTCGATCACGCCCGCCATCGGATTCAGTCCGTAAAGCCAGCGCCACTTTTCCGGCACAAGCGAACTCGGATACGCCACGGGCGAAGCGAACATCCAGAATTGAATGACGAACGGCATCACGTAGCGCACATCCCGGTAAATGGCGTTCAGCGCCGAGAGCCACAGCCCGACTCCCAGGGCGGTCAGCACCGCCAGCAGGAGAAACGCCGGAAACCAGATCATGGCCCCAGTCAAATGAATGCCGTAATAGATCATCAGCGCCACGAACATCAAAAAAGAAATTCCAAAATCCACCAGGCTGGCCAGCACGGCCGCCAGAGGCAGCGCCACCCGCGGAAAATACACCTTCGTAATCACGCGCTGGTTCTCCACGATGGCGTTCGTGGCGTTTTGCAGCGCCGCTGCAAAATACATCCACGGCAGCAGCGCGCTGTAATAAAAAATCGGGTACGGCAGGCCTTCCGACGGGACATGCGCCAGCTTGCCGAAGAACAAACTGAACACCAGCATGGTAAGAAAGGGCTGCAGCACCGCCCACGCCGCGCCGATGGCCGTCTGCTTGTAGCGGATCTTGATGTCGCGCCACACGATGAAATAAAGAAGCTCGCGATAATCCCACAATTCGGAAAAAGGCAGCTGCCACAAGCCCTGCGACGGAGCAATGCGCAGAACTGCAAGCCTGGACTGCGCCGCTTTGTCCGCGATGGCTACACTCATTGTTCGCGTGCCCGTTCCTGGCCGGCTTTCAGTTCGTTCACATCCTGCTCTTCGATCCGATTCATCAGCGCGCTGCGCCCGGTCAAATAGCCTTTCACAATTCCTTCCGCTTGCACCGGCACCACGGCGACCTGGTTATAAGCGGCAGTTCGCCAGGAAATCGGCCCGCGCGCGGGAATCAGATGCGTCCCCCATTGAAAGATCAGCCCCAGATTCCAGATCACCAGAGTTGCCGTCGCCGCGGACGCAAAGACTCGCGAAGGTGCCGCCTGCCATGCACGAGCGACCGAGTCGAAACCGGTTGCCAAACGAAGAAATCCCGTCCCAGTCCTGATAGCACCCAACCAGATAAAGGTACCCAAGGAAAACCACTCCCGAGCAGATCGCAAGCTGCCGGTCGTATTTATAAAGGAATGCCATCCCCGCGACGGCCAGCAGCACAATCGGCGTCCAGCTGAAGAGCCCGTGGTCCGCCGAAAAACACACGCGCAGCAGCGCGGGAGAATTCCAGGCCCAGCTCTCACGATAGCCAAAATTCAAAAAGCTTCCGTAGATGATTTTCTTCGCCATAAGCGTTGGCAGGAAAGCAATCAGCGCGCTCGCCGCGAATACGGCATTCTTTCCCAGCAATGCCTTGAGTTCGCCCTCGCGCGAAATCTTGGCGCCAGTCGCTCCGACGCCGAGCGACTCCAATAACGGCAGCGCCAGCAGCACAACGTTCAGGTAGTAAACGTCCATCGCCAGCCCGAAGAGTATCCCAAGCACCGCCCATTGCGGCCATGCGCGCGCGCCCCGCGTGCGCAACCAGTACCAGAAAAAAAGCGCCACGGTAAACGCCGACGGAGCATGAGACCACGAAGGGTTCAAAGTCATGTAAACGGGAAGCGAACTCCCCAGCCAGATGCCCAGCGTAGCGAGGAAGGCCCAGTGTTCCGGAACGCATGCCCGCGCCATCCGAAATCCAATCAACAGCGCGAGAAATCCATACAGCGCGGTTTCGACTGCCATCGCGGTCCGGTAAGGCGCGGAGTAGCCATCCGCGGGAATTTTTCCTCCCGCGCGGTC
>JBEKTG010000379.1:0-3813 GCA_049516275.1 Candidatus Acidiferrales bacterium | reverse complement strand
CTCGATCCGGAACTCAACCATTCGTTTACCGATCATTATCTCGATGTCGAATACGATCTTTCGAAGGTGATGTTCATCTGCACCGCGAACGTGCTGCACACGATTCCGCAGCCCTTGCAGGACCGCATGGAAGTGCTGCGCATCCCGGGCTATACAGAACAGGAAAAGCACCAGATCGCGACGCGCTACCTGGTTCCGCGGCAGATTGAAGCCACTGGCCTGGCCGCGGAGAATTTGAAGTTTACCGACGAAGGGCTCACGCACATCATCCGCCATTACACTCATGAAGCGGGTGTACGCAGCCTGGACCGCGAGATCGCCAACGTTTGCCGCAAGGTGACCCGCAAGGTCGTTGCGGAAGGGAAGAGCTTCACCGCCGAGCTGAACGTGGCGAATGTGAACGACTACCTCGGGATCATCAAGTATCGCGACTTCTTTGCCGAAAAGAAGAACGAGATCGGCCTGACGACGGGCCTCGCGTGGACCGAAATGGGCGGGCAGGTGCTCTCGACCGAAGCGACCCTGATGCAGGGAAAAGGCCGGCTCACCCTTACCGGCAAGCTGGGCGACGTGATGCAGGAATCGGCGCAGGCGGGCATGAGCTACGTGCGCTCGCGCAGCCACCTATTCGGTCTTCCCAAGGATTTCTACCGGCATATCGACATTCACATTCACGTTCCGGAAGGCGCTATCCCCAAGGACGGCCCTTCGGCGGGCATCACGCTGTGCACGTCGATCGTGAGCGCGCTCACGCGCATTCCGGTGCGCTGCGACCTGGCGATGACCGGTGAGATCACTCTGCGCGGCAAGGTGCTGCCGATTGGCGGGGTGAAGGAAAAGCTCCTGGCGGCTCACCGTCTTGGGCTGCACACGGTGATTTTGCCCAAAGACAACGAAAAAGATCTGGCGGACATCCCGCCGGAAATCAAGGCCCAGATGTCCATCCATTTTGTGGAGTCGATGGACGAAGTCCTGCAACTCGCGCTCGAGCATCCGCTTCCCATCCCAGGTCATCCGCCGGTACCCGAAGTGGAGCCGAAGTTTGGCGCGGACGTCGCACAGGACAACGAGTTAACCAACTAAAACCTTCGGTCCCTTCCATATCCTGCTTGGCAGGTCCGGCCCGGCGACCGAAGCTGGCAACGTTTTCTGTAGGCTAGTCCGTTTCAACTTGCTGCGTCATCGCATGACATATGCGTGCTTCAGTAAATGCTTGCCTTTTAGCCGGGGGAGAGTAAGACCCGCTCGCTAGAAACGGATTCGCCCCATTCGAACTCTGGGACAGAGCAGCTGTTCGCAGCGTGCCCCTGCCTGGGAATAATCACAATTGAAAAATCGCGCCTGGGAATCAGGCTTGAGAAGGAAAGAAATCGATGAGCGTTAGTCTTGCAGAACTGAAAGACAAGAATATTACGGACCTGGCGAAAATCGCCAAGGAACTGAACATCCCGGGGTCCTCCGGGATGCGCAAGCAGGAGTTGATCTTCCAGATCCTCCGCGCGCAGACCGAGAAAAACGGCCTGATCTTTTCCGAGGGCGTGCTGGAATGCCTGCCTGACGGCTTCGGATTCCTGCGGGCGCCCGAGTACAACTATCTTCCGGGGCCCGACGATATCTACGTATCGCCGTCGCAAATTCGTAAGTTCGATCTGCGCACGGGAGACACGGTCTCCGGTCAGGTCCGTCCGCCGAAGGACGGCGAGCGCTACTTCGCGCTGATCAAGGTCGAAGCCGTCAATTTCGAAGACCCCGAAGTCACCCGCAACAAAATTTTCTTCGACAATTTGACGCCGCTCTATCCGCAGGAGCGCATTCGTCTGGAGACCACTAAGGAAAATCTCACAGGCCGCGTGCTGGACATGTTGTGTCCAGTCGGCAAAGGCCAGCGGGGATTGATCGTCGCTCCGCCTCGCACCGGTAAGACCATGATGCTGCAGTCGATCGCCAATTCCGTCACGGCGAATCACCCGGAAGTTTCCCTGATCGTGCTGCTCATCGACGAGCGCCCGGAAGAAGTGACGGACATGCAGCGCACGGTGAAGGGCGAAGTCATCAGCTCGACCTTCGATGAGCCGCCGCAACGCCACATCCAGGTGGCCGAAATGGTGCTCGAGAAGGCCAAGCGCCTGGTGGAGCACAAGCGCGATGTGGTGATCCTGCTCGATTCGCTCACGCGCCTGGGGCGTGCCTATAACGCCGTCACGCCGCCTTCGGGCAAAGTGCTCTCCGGCGGTATCGACGCGAACGCGTTGCAGCGTCCGCGCCGGTTTTTCGCCGCCGCGCGAAACATCGAAGAGGGCGGCTCGCTTACCATTATGGCTACGGCCCTGATCGACACCGGAAGCCGCATGGACGACGTGATTTTCGAAGAGTTCAAGGGCACCGGCAACATGGAAATCAACCTCGACCGGCGCCTGGTCGATAAGCGCGTCTTCCCCACCATCGATATCAATCGCTCCGGAACGCGTAAGGACGAGCTCCTGCTGCCTCCCGACGAACTCAATCGCATCTGGGTGCTGCGAAAAGTTCTGAGCCCGCTCTCGACGGTGGAAGCCATGGAACTGCTGCTCGGGCGCCTGTCGAAGACGAAGACGAACGGTGAATTCCTGGCTTCGATGTCGAGTCCGGCCTAGGCGCGGCTTCTGTCCAATAAGTGATCTCCCCCTCCCGTAGAAGGATCCCTGCCCTCAGGGAAGGAGAAACCGAGCCTTGGAAAAATACCTAGCGCGCCAGCCTATTTTCAACTCCAAGCGAATCGTCTACGGCTACGAGTTGCTTTTCCGTTCGGGCCTGGAGAATTTCTTCTCCAACACCCAGCTGGATTTCGCCGCGGCTTCCACGGCGGACAATTTCTTCCTCTTTGGCGCGGAGCATCTGACGCAAGGGCGGCTGGCCTTCATCAACTGCACCCGCGATTTTCTCGTGCGCGACTACGGCACGCTTTTGCCGAAGGACCGCGTGGTGCTGGAGATTCTCGAGACGATCCAGCCCGACGACGAGGTCGTCGCGGCATGCCGCCGCCTCAAGAGCGAGGGCTACCGGATCGCGCTCGACGATTTTCAGGATTCGCCCGACTGGCGTTCCCTGACCTCTCTGGCGGATGTCATCAAGGTGGATGTGCTGGCAACGCCGCCGGAAGAGCAGAAGCGGCTGGCGAAGAAATTTCTTTCGACGGGCACGCGGATGCTGGCTGAAAAGGTGGAAACCTACGAAGTCTTCGGGCAGACCATGGACATGGGCTACACCTATTTCCAAGGCTATTTTTTCAGCCGGCCGCAAATTCTTTCCCGTCACGACATCCCCGCGCACAAGTTGAATTATCTGCGGGTGCTGCAGGCGGCCAACCGGAAAGATATCGATCAGGACGAAGTGGCGCAGCGCATCAAGGAAGAAGCCTCGCTGAGCTATCGCCTTCTGCGCTATTTGAATTCGCCGGCGTTCTTTCTGCGCGGCGAGGTGCGGTCGATTCCCCACGCGCTCACGATGCTTGGCGAGCGCGGCATCCGCAAGTGGATTTCGCTGGTGGCGATCGCCTGCATGGGCGACGACAAGCCGCAGGAGCTGATCGTGCTCCCGCTGATCCGCGCACGATTTTGCGAACTCCTCGCTTCTTTGGCGAGGGTGAAGGAATCGGCCAATGACCTGTTTCTGGTCGGTTTGCTCTCTTCCATCGACGCCATCCTCGATATGACCATGGAGGATGTGCTGAAGGAAATCGCCATCCACAAGGAAATACGGGATGCCCTGCTCGGAGTAAAAGGCTCCTTGCGGCAGATTTTTGACGTGGCCATGCTGTATGAAACGGGATCGTGG
>JBEKTG010000378.1:0-4155 GCA_049516275.1 Candidatus Acidiferrales bacterium | reverse complement strand
GGCCGACGATGGCGACGCGCGTCGCATTGATGAGCAGACCGGCTTTGACGCCGGCCGCGGTGGCAATTCCGCGCAGCGCCTGATCGCAGGCGTCGTGATTCCAATCGGGCAGCAGTTCGAGAGCATCGGCAAGTTGCGCGAGAAGTTCGCGCACCTTCGGATCCTTCCAGAATTTTTCGCGCGCCTCGGTTTCGTACTCGAAATCATCGGTGAAGAAGGCGCGCGCCCACGACGTGAAGTCGGGAAGCAGGCGAGTGCGCGGGCGAATCAAGTCGACCGTGCGCGCGAGCCATTCGCTTCCGGGGCTTTCGGACCATTCATCGCGCCACAGCCCGTCGCGGCGCAGTTGCGCTTCGACATAGGGGACGAATTTTTCGATCGGCAGCTTTTGGATGTATTGCGTGTTGTACCACTCGAGTTTGGCGCGATCGAAAATCGCGTTGGTCCGGCTGACGCCGCCGAGCGAAAAGCGCGCGACCAGCTCCGGCGTCTCGAGATATTCGGAATCGTCTCCGGGCGACCAGCCGAGCAGCGCGAGAAAATTGCGAAACGCCTCGGGCAAAAATCCTTCGTCCTTGTAGGAGCCGACGCTGGTGGCGCCGTGGCGCTTCGAGAGGCGCGTGCGGTCGGGGCCAAGGATCAGCGGCACGTGCGCGAAAATCGGCGGCGTCGCGCCCAGGCCCTGATAAATCAGCACCTGCTTCGGCGTGTTCGAGAGGTGATCGGCGCCGCGAATGATGTGCGTGATGCGCATGTCGATATCGTCGACGACGACGCTGAGCTGGTAGGTGGGAAGGCCGTTCGAGCGCATGAGGACGAAATCCTCGATCTCGGCGTTTTGTACTTCGCGCGGGCCAAACACGGCATCCTGAAATTGAGTGACGCCTTCGCGCGGGACGCGGAAGCGTATGGCGCGGGCAACGCCTTCTTTTTGGCGGGCGACGAGTTCGGGAGGGCTGAGTTCGCGGCAGTAGCAGGTCGGCTTCTTCTGGGCTTTGGCGCCCTCGTCGTCTGCGTTACCTTCGTGCGCGGCGTCGCGCTCCACTCCTTCGGTGACGCTATCGGCGCCGACGTAGGCTGATGCTTTGCAGTAGCAGGCGAAAGCCGAGCCTTCGGCAAGGAGGCGTTCGGCGGAGGCGCGGTATAGATCCAGGCGCGCGGATTGAAAAATCGGGCCTTCGTCCCATTCGATCCCTAGCCACTTCAAGCCGTCGAGGATTCCCTGGACGAGTTCGGGGCGGTTGCGCTCGACGTCTGTGTCTTCGATTCTCAGCACGAGCGTGCCGCCTTCGTGGCGGGCGAAAAGCCAGTTGAACAGCGCCGTGCGCGCGCCGCCGACGTGAAGATATCCGGTGGGCGAGGGAGCGAATCGCACGCGCGGCTTTGCCGAGGAGGTCATTTCGTTGGAATTCCTTCCTTGTGTTGTGTGGTTTTCATCTTAGCTAAAGGGGCCGTCAAAATCGAGCGGGCCGCGAGTCAGTCACGGCACTGACTCTGGTACGTTTGTACCGTTGACCCCGCGGTTAAGGGCCCGCATAGTTATCTGCGCGCGCGAATTTATGCGATGAGCAGGAGTGCGGCTATTGCGCAGCTTTTGCGATGGCGAACCGAAGGTTTACAGGAAGGAACGGGCGCGGTTAGCTCCTGAAGATGCCAATTATTTCTGCTATCCTCGGAAGTTCGCTCAACGATTGGCTCGACGATAGTGCCGGAGAATTGAGTTCTTGAGTTCCTTTAACCTCGCTGCAATTGCGCTGGCCGCGGCTGCGGTGACATTCTACTGGGTAGGGCGGCTGCATGCGCGGCGAAAGATGGCGCAGAAGACGCCGCGTCGCAGCGACGAACTGCACATTCTGAACGAAATCGGGCGCGCGTTGAGCTCGACGCTCGAGCTGGATTTGCTGCTGGAACGAATTTACGCGGAGATGCGGCGACTGGTGGAGGTGTCGAGCTTCGTTATCGCGTCGCACGATACGAAGACCGATCAAATCCGCTTCGAGATTGAAGTTGCCGAGGGCGAGCGCCTGCCGAGACGCTCGCGACCTGCTGGAAACCACCTGATGGAATATGTGCTGAGAACGCAGCAGCCGCTTCTGATTCGCGAGCGCTTCGCCGAGGAAACGCAACGGCTGGGAATCGAGCCGCTGCGGCAAGTCGGCTCGATGTGCGCTGTGCCGCTGGTTCTCTACGACCGCGCGGTGGGCGTGATGATGGTGCACAGTCCGAAGGAAGGGGTGTTCGACGAGGGGCACCAGGAGCTTCTGCGGGTGCTGGCGAACGAAGCGAGTATCGCGATCGAAAACGCGCGGCTGTTCACCGAGGAGCAGAAAAAGTCGCGGCACCTGACGCTGATCAATAATGTGTCGGGTCATGCGATCACGACGCTGAATCCGGTGGAGATGCTCGAAAAAATCGCGACGGAGATCGAAACGAGCCTGGCGTACGACCACATCGGCATCGCCACGCTGGACTATTCGACCAAGGAGTTGGTGGTGCAGGCGGAGGCCGGGGCGCGCAGGGAGGCACGCGGGCGGCGCATCGAGATCGGAGAAGGAATCGTGGGGCAGGTGGGGCGGTCGGGGCAGATGGCGATGGTTCGGGAAGCGAACGCGTTGACGCCGAAGATGGTGCTTCCCGACTCGGTTGCGTCGATTGCGCTGCCGGTGATTTATGCGGAGCAACTGCTTGGCGTGCTCTACGTGGAATCGCCGAAGCCGTGCGAGTTCCCCGAGCAGGAAATTCTGCTGCTGCGCACGCTTGCCGATCTGTTTGCGGGGGCGCTGCACAACGCGCTGACGTTCCAGAAGGCGCAGGAGCAGGCGATCACCGACGGGCTTACGGGCGTGAAGACCCATCGCTTCCTGATGGAGGCGCTTTCGGCGGAATGGAAGCGCTCGACGCGCGCCAACCGGCCGTTTGCGCTGGTGCTGATGGACCTGGACCGCTTCAAGTTCGTGAACGATTTTTACGGGCACCTGGAAGGCGACGTGATCCTGCGGCGGGTCGGGCACATTCTCGAGCAGAATTGCCGGCGGTCGGATGTGGTGGCGCGCTACGGGGGCGACGAGTTCGTGATCCTGATGCCGGAGACGAGCCTGGAGCAGGCCGGCCAGCTGGCGAACAAGCTGCGGGCCTGGGTGGCCTCCGACCCACTGCTGCGCGACAAGAACGTTACCGCCAGCTTCGGGATCGCGGGATTCCCAATTCACGGATCGACTCCGCAGGAATTGCTCCAGGTGGCGGACTCGTCGATGTATCTCTCGAAGCACCAGGGCGGGAATTCCGTTTCGAGCGCCGAGCAGGGGGATCCCAACGACGGCAAGCGATGGAAGAAGGATGTGCTGGAAGCATATCTGGGCGTGACGCTCAAACGATTGTTCTCGACGGGGCCCCAGGCGTTTGAGGAAATCTACCGTAGGCTGGAGCTTTTCACGCGGTCACTGGTGGACCAGGGACCGGGCGCTTCCGAAAAGGAGCTTCCGCCGGCGGTGGTCGAGACCGTCACTTCGCTGGCGCTGGCGATCGATGCGAAGGATCAATACACGCAGGGGCATTCGCAGAAGGTTTCGGCATATGCGGTGATGCTTGCGCAGGCGCTGAACCTGGAGCAGGCGGAGGTGGAAGAGATCCGGCTGGCTGGGCTGCTGCACGATATCGGAAAGGTGGGCATCCCGGATGCCACCGAGTGGGAAACGATGAAGACGCACACCGAGCTGGGCGCGAAAATTCTCGAGCCGCTCGAAACGATGTCGCGCATCCGGCTGATGGTCCGGCATCATCACGAGTACTACGATGGTTCGGGTTATCCCGACCGCCTGCAGGGCGAGTCGATTCCCTATGGCTCGCGGGTGATCGCCATCGCCGATTCCTACGATACGATTACTTCCGAGCGGAGCTACAAGAAGGGGCGTTCGCCGGAGGAGGCGTTCACGGAGCTGGAACGCTGCGCGGCCACGCAGTTCGATCCGGCGATCGTGCGGGTTTTCGTCGAGAAGATGCGGCAGTTACCGGACCCGAAGTCCCGCCTTAAGGAATTCACGGTGCAATCGGGGCGCTAGTTTCGAAGCGCCTCACTTCCTGCAAAAGTTCCACCTCAAAACGAGCGCAAGGCGAAGTGGGATCCTTCGTCGCTTTGCTCCTCAGGGTGACAACGAA
>JBEKTG010000377.1:0-3828 GCA_049516275.1 Candidatus Acidiferrales bacterium | reverse complement strand
AGTGGGATCCACGTTCACTCCTGCCTCCGTTTGCCTCCGAGACGCGGCAAAGCCCCGGCCTGCGAGCGGCAAGCCGGGGCTGCTCACAACTACCTCTGCCACGACGAGTGCACTATTGACGGAACGTCATGGGCAGTCTTTCAGACGCGCTCGGAACGACTCCCACCGCCGTACCGATCACATCGCCCGATACGATCATTTCCACGCGGCGATTCTGCTGTCGTCCTTCCGCCGTGTCGTTGGACGCGATTGGCTGCGTCTTCCCGAATCCCTGCGACGTCATCGACGCCGCCGGAATGTTTTCCTTCGCCAGATAATCCATCACCGAACCGGCTCGCTTTTCCGAGAGGGTCTGGTTCATGGCATCGCTGCCGACGCTGTCCGTGTTGCCTTCGATCGCCAGCCTCAGGTCCGGGTAGGCCAGAACGATTCCGGATATTTTGGCCAGCTTCTCGCGTGCCAGCGGGCGCAGCGTGTACTTGCCGGAGTCAAACAGCACGTCCGAAAGGTTCACAACCAGGCCGCGGGCGGTATCGCGAGTCGCCAGGATGGCGTTGAATTGTTGCAGCAATTTGGCGCGGAGCTCTTCACGGTCACGCACAGCTTGCTGGAGTTGCTGGTCCGAGTTGGCGGCAGCGGCCTTGTTTCGTTCCGACTCCGCCTCGGCGTCTCGTTGCGCTTGCAGAGCATTCGCCGTGGCCTGGTTGGCATCGGCAGTCGCTGCGCGGTTCCGGTCGGATTCCGCCTGCGCGTCAAGTTGCTGCTGTTTCGCAGCCGCGGCATCTCTGTCCGCTTCTGTGCGCCGTCGATCCGCATCGGCGGTAGCCGCTTCCGCATTCATGCGAGCCATCATCGCTTGTTGCGACTTCGCGTCGGCGTCCGCCACCTGTTGCGCCGCGGCGTTCTTCTCGGCGTCCAGGCGATCGGCGTCGATTCGCTTCACCGAGATTTCGCGGGAGTCGTCCGCCGTTTGCACCACTTCGCGCGAAGAGGAAATCAGCGTCTTCTTGTCGATGTGGCGCGAAGTTGCCATCGCGTCCACGTTTTTCATCTGCATGACGGCCTTCTCGTAGCTGGGGCCTGCATTTTCCTCGGCTCCAGCCGACTTCGCGATACGCACCGCATTGCGCGCTTCGAAAAATTCGAGCGGCAATTTGGAATTCAACACGACGGGGTCGAACTTGTAACCCGTGGGAATGTAGCCGCCGCGGTCGATGAGCTCGTACTTCGCGTCAACCTCTTCGCTGGTGCCGACGGTGTCCGGCCGGATCTCATTTTCGAGGATCACGACGTTGCTCGGGCGCCTCACGGCGTAATACGGCTCGGCCGTCACGATAAGCGCAAAGGATTGCAGGTCCGTCGTAACGTCAAGCTTGCTGCGGTGGTTGCCGCCGACCAGCACTTCGCCGAGATTCACTGAGCGGCCTTCCGGCGAAATCGCCCACAGAACATAAGTAAGATACTCGTTGCCGAAAGCAGTCGGCCTGTCAAGCCCACTGAATTCCGCATCGATCTTCACGGCGCCGCGCTTGCTTTCGACTTTCGCTTCGCCCGCCGCAGCTGCCATCAGGTCGGTGCCTCGGAATCCGATACGTGTCGAGCCATTGCGGTGCTCGTATTTGACTGCCCGGGTCGTCCGGCTGACGACGCTTTCGCGATACGTGGAAGTCTGAACGGTTTCGGTGGAAGGTGCGATTTGGGCCTGAGCGAACGTCGGTGCGCTCAAACCTGCGAGTACTACCAGGATCACTGCTGAAATCTTCACGGTGAGTCTCCTTGTATATCTGCGAGACCCACTATCGGCGCATCGGACTCCCGATACTGTCCGTTAAAGCACCTTTTGCCCGCTATTAGAAGTTCGGGTTACAAGGGCTTTTGTTCTAAAACACCTGGCTAGGGGGCAATCTGCAGTTGCGCCGAGTCGGACTTGCCGGCGGCGTTCGCCTCGGACTGCCCAATCTCCTGCAACTGTTTCCTCATCTGATCGGCGAATCGTCCTTGAGGGAATTCTTTGAGGTAGGCCCGCATCTGCGCCGCCGCATTCGCATAGTCCTGCTTCTGCAAAAGGATGGATGCATGCAAGGCGTGCAAATCCGACATGTTCTGGTGGGGTCCCTTTTCGGCCTTCTGTGCGCTGATCTCCGCGGCATCCAGCCGGTTCAATTTCAAATTCCCGATGGCCTGGATGAAATTGGCATCACCGACGCTCGCGTCCAGCGCCAGGACTTTTCCCGCGGTTTCCACCGCCATCTCGAATTTCTGGTCCTGCAGTTCCAGTTGGGCGAGGCCCATATAGGGGGGAATGTAATACGGGTCGGCGGCGATGGCCTTTTCAAAAGCTTGTTGCGATTTTTCGTTCTCCTTGGCGTTGGCATACAGGCCCCCCAATTCGTTCCAGGCAGCCGCATATTTGTCGTATTCGGCGGTGGCTTTCACCAGATGTTGCGTCGCCGAATCGAGGTGGTTGGTGCGGAGGTCCTTGTCACCCTTCTCGAATTCCTTGCGCGCGCCATTCGGCACCTGCAGGGATGTAACGCTGATCGAAGACCCCGTCGCTCCGGCCACCCGCGTAAGGTGCAAAGTCCCCATATCGATTCCGCCGATGTCGGCGCGCTCGGTGATGGTCTTGTTCAGGGGCAGGTAGCCCGGAATGCTGACTCGCACGTCACAACCGATCAACATATTCTGGGGATCGGCGCCCGACTGGCCGCCCGAAGGACCGTTCACCGATGGCATGCCATTCATAGTCGCCGACGCGGAGCTATCGTTGCTGGCGCTGAGGTCCATATTGCTTTGAGCGCCCGCCCCCAATGTGAACTGGAAATATCCCTTCAAATCCGTGTGGATCACCTGCAATGCCCTTATCCCGCATCCCAGCGCAACAGAGACGGGTTCCGGAACAGGCTGGCCGCTATCCATCAGGATTCGTCCGTTCACAAAAACGGGAGTTTCAAATTGCGTCTGGCCTGGGCCGGTATTAGGCTGTTGTCCGGGTACGCCGGGAGCTGTCCCCGTAGGGGCCGTGGTCGATCCCGATGACCCTGATGATCCCGATCCGGACGACCCCGACCCGCCCTTCTGCCCCGCCGACGGCCAGGCCACCAACAGTCCGAGGAATACCAACAGGCAAAAACGAGAAGGCAATCGGTTCATAGTTGGCCTCTCAGGAAAAGCGGCTTCGACTGTTCCTGCGAGCATACGCCAATAAGCAGAAGCAAGATATGGAATCCTAATTCCTTGGCACGGGCCATCCCCTCACAATTCGTTTACAGACGAATGGCCATTCGCGATAGCTGATTGCTCGTTTCTGAACGCACGACGATGACAAGGTCGTCCGTCAAAGGAACTCCCCCCGTCTTGACGGTAAAGATGTAAGACCATACCGGTACCGGTTTTTCATTTTCGGGCCACACCCTGGGCCCCGGCGAAATCAATCGGGACGAATAAGCTTCGACGGGTCTCCGTGCAAACTGCGACTTCCACTCAAACGAAAAACTCAAAGTGTCCATGAACCGCTTTGCGTCTTCGGGGCTCACGGGGATGTAAGGAAAAAGGGAACAGGGGAGCATGCTGGCGCGCGCGAAAACGGTTACTTCATCGGGGAATTCGGTGATCGGCTTCGCATGTTTGTAAAATCGGGTTCCCAGCCGTGTCTCGATCACTTTTAGACCATTGAAGAAGTCGCCTGAAATCATGGCGACCGTCAGCGGCACGCAGAGTTTCCCATCCGAGAACATCACGTCATCGATAGGAACGATTCGCGTGTGAACGGGGTGGCTCAGAATCGGCGGGGGGAGTACAGACAAGGCTACGCACACAGCGCAGCAC
>JBEKTG010000376.1:0-3834 GCA_049516275.1 Candidatus Acidiferrales bacterium | reverse complement strand
ACCCAGCCGATCCCGCCGGGGTCTCCCTGCACGGAGAAATACAGCGTGTTGTCTTTGTCGTCGCCAAACATGATGCGTGTGGAGCGGAAGCACAGATTGACGAAACCCCATTTGCCGGTCTTGGGATCGTAAACATTCACGCCCTTGCCGCCGAATTCTCGCGGTGAATACTTCGCGTACGGATTGTTCGATCCCACTTTGCAGAAGGCCGGATTGCCGATCTGGTTTTCGACGTTGAACCACACGCGGCCCTGGCCGTCCATGGTGATGGGGCCGGGATTGATGGGATCCTTCCAAACGAGTTCATCGCCGAAGTAAACCGAGGGAGCGAGCTGAGATTGCGGAGACCACGGCGCGAGCTTGGTGCGGTCGTAGGTGTCCGGGAAGGGAACCTCGATCATTCTCCGCGAATTTGTGACCGGGTCGATCACGGCCAAAGCCCCAGCCGACCAGTCCGCGCCATACACAGGGCCGTTTGCGTTCACCGACGGATTCCGCTTGTCCGTGCTGATGAGCGCGTGGAGGAAGGATGCTCGCACCGACCAATCCCATACCGATACCACTACGTTGCGCTCGACTCCCTGTGGGCGCGGCGGAACGGGCGGAACCTCGCCGTTGGCGATGCGGTCGCCCCAATCGGCAAACATCTCGAGGGCTTGATCGTGCCCCAGAAGATTCAGGCCGTGCATCATTCCCCGGCCGAGCTGGCTGGAGGAAATAAACCGGGCCCAAGCGTCCTTGCTGGTCTCAAATTTTCCCAGGCTCGCGGGAATTTCGCGCGTGGACTTTGTTCCCAATTGATGGCAGCCGTAGCAGGCCTTGATGTCGTAGAGCCACTCGGCCTGTGTCTGGAGGGTGGTGGGAGGATGAGCCGTGGAGCTGATGTGCGTTTGCTTTACCTCGTCCCCTTCGCCGGTGTCTCCCTCCAAAGGCGGAGGGGCCGGGATGATCATTGGAAACGCGCTTTTGGGAGGCACGTTCAGCAGAGAAACCCAATAGCTCGCCGGATAATACTGCGCTGCGGCCTGGGGAGTGGGCGCCACCACCGCTTTGAGCGCGAGCGTCTTACCGGGGGTAGAAGTCACGGGATCGGAATCCACCAGGCCGTAGCCCCGCACCCAGACTTTGTAAGTTGCCTTGGGCATCTCCGGGATCAGATAGCGCCCCGCATCATCGGTGATGACGATCTTGCGAAATTTGGTTGGGAGATCGGTTGTTTCCGCGATCACCCAGACGCCCGCTTCAGGACCGTTCGCGCTGGTCACCACGCCGCCGATATCGTCCGAGTTGACGGCGATCCGATTCGCCGCCTCGCCCTGAGCCGCCGCACCGGCCCCTCTGGGCGCCGCTTCGATACGCAAGATGGCCGCGAAGAAGATCAAGCCTGAAATGGCGCAGGCCAGGATCACCGCGGACTTCGATTTCACGTTTGACATTCCATCCCCTTTTTCTTACGGATGACAGGCAATCCGCGGCGCCCACGCCGCCACAATGCCGCGTTATCCCGGATATTTCAGGTCGCAGAATCGCATACGGAAAGCCGGCCTCTGCGAAACTATTTGGACGCGCGGTGCAACTATTTGGGTGCGACAGGCGTATAATATACCTCACGCGGAGTTGCAACAATTAAAGTGATGTGCCTCGGGAGGAGGAGTCACCATGAGATGGAAATTTCTGATTCTTGCAGTGTGTGCGTCGGCGATCTGGGTGGGCGGAGCCAGCGCTCATCACTCTTTCGCGGCGACGTATATCGTCGACAAAGAAATCAAAGTGGATGGAAAGCTGGTGGAATTCATGTACCGCAATCCGCACTCATTCGTGAAGGTGGAAGCGCCCGATGACGCGGGGCAGGTGCAGACCTGGACGGTAGAGTGGGGCGGCGGAGCCCAATTGAGCCGCGACGGCGTCTCCCGGGACACGCTGAAGGCCGGCGACCGTGTAATCGTGAGCGGCAATCCCGGGCGCGATGCGAGCGAGCACCGACTCCGGCTGCATAGCATAGTCCGCCCGGCGGACGGCTGGAAGTGGGTCGGCACCATTCAATAACGAAGTACCACTAGGGCGATGTGCCTGGATCATCGCCCCGCGGACCGCGTTTTATGCCGGATCCTGTAATATTCTAATACCAGCCGATTTGAGTTTCCTCTTCGAACCTTCCAAAAAGCATAGAAAAGCCTTCCAGCCGATATCATAAACGGGATATTGACCCTTTCCGAGGGAGAGTCTGCCTGACCCTCGATAGTACTAACTCCCGTGTATACAGTACCTTTTTAGGCAAATCGAAATAATCTATGGATGGCATAGTGCTTGCAAATAATCCGGTCACCGATGGACACTGTTGTGTCTTGTTTTGGGGCGGCGGTCCAGCGCAACTACGGATCGTTCAAATAACAACGACTTTCAACTCAGAGAAGAATCCCAATATGGGGGGGATGTGAATGTTTAAAGAAATCTGTAGGCGCGCGAACGTCCGCATGTTTGTGGTGGGATTGCTGGCACTGCTCATTGGCTCCATGACGCTGAGTCCGTCGCTGTTCAGCCAGTCGGCATCGACCGGCGCGCTGTCCGGGACTCTGAAAGACACCTCCAACGCGGTGGTGCCGAATGTAACGGTTACGCTGACAAGCCTCGATACTGCTCAAGTACATACCACGACCACGAGCGCGGAGGGCACTTACAAGTTTGGATTGCTGCCTCCGGGGAATTACAGCGTGAAGTTTGAGGCCGCAGGCTTCAACGCGCTGGAAGTTCCGACGGTGACGATCACCGTTACGGAGACGGCCGTTCTGGATCAGACCCTGCAGGTTGGCGCGCAGACGCAGCAAGTGGAGGTTCGCGCTCAGACGGAAGTGGTACAGACCGAATCCACTACCGTGGGCTCGGTGGTGAATTCTCAGGTGATGTCGTCCATGCCTTTGACGTCGCGCAACTACACCGTGCTGCTGGGTCTCTCGGCCGGGGCCAATGCCAGCGTGTTTAACGCGAGCAACATCGGCAAGGGCACGCAGGAGTTCGCGGTGAACGGCGCCCAGCAGTCGCAGAACAACTTCCAGCAGGACGGCGCGAGCATCGTGAACTGGACCGGGAACGGCTTTGCGTCCGATTCGGGCGGTTCTCCTGGAATTGCGATTGTGAACCCGGATGCTATCGAGGAATTCAAGATTCAGACTTCCATGTTCGACGCCGGTGCCGGCCGCAAACCGGGCGCCAGCGTGAATGTGGTCACCAAGTCCGGCACGAACCAGTTTCACGGCTCGGCGTTTGAGTTTTTCCGCAACACGGTGCTCAATGCCAACGATTATTTCCGCAAGGAGAATCTCCCCATCGGCGGCGTCTCGCAAAACGGGCGGCCGGTGCTGGACCAGAACCAGTACGGCGGCGTAATCGGCGGACCGGTCAAAAAAGACAAGATATTCTTCTTCTTTTCGTATCAGGGAACTTCGCAGAGAAACGGCTTGGCGGCGGCGGGAGCTGCCGACCCGGTCCTGCCCGGGATTCCGACGGGTGCTCGCAACACGCCGGCCTTCCAGGCGGCGCTGGGAGCGGCGTTTTGCCCCGGCGGCAGCGCCACTCTTACTCCAGCCGGCGGTGTTACGGCCACTACCAAGACCCAGAATGGCGGCACGCAGGTTGCCTGTAACGGCTCCAACATCAACCCGGTGGCCCTCAATCTTCTCAATTTAAAGAATGCCGATGGCAGCTATTACATCCCCAGCTCCCCCACCGGCGTCAATTACACCGACTTCATCAGCGATCCCGCCACCTATAAGGAGTACCAACTCGTTGGCAACGCCGATTACGTGATCAACTCGAGGAATACCCTCTCGGGACGAT
>JBEKTG010000375.1:0-4041 GCA_049516275.1 Candidatus Acidiferrales bacterium | reverse complement strand
TTGTTCGCAAGGTTCGGAGCTGTGCTTTTGTGTTTCGGGTTTTGCTGTTTGGTTTTTGTTGTTGTTTTTCGCTGTCATCCTGAGCGCAGCGAAGGATCTGCTTTTTGCGGTTCGTTTTTTGCTTTCGCCTTTCGTCGTCATCCCGACAGAGCGAAGCGACGAGGGATCTCTCTTAGAACTCTGCAACTGTTCGACGAACCAACGAGGCCAACGCAACATGCACAGTGATGAAATAAAGAAGGGCATTTCCCGCGCCCCCGCCCGCGCGATGCTGAAGGCCACCGGCCTCACCGACGCCGATCTGGCCCGCCCGCTGGTCGCCATCGCCAATACCTGGACCGAAGTCACGCCCTGCAATTTCCATCTCCGCGCCCTCGCGGAAAAAGTAAAGGAAGGCGTCCGCGCCGCCGGCGGCACTCCCATTGAATTCGACACCATCACCATCTCCGACGGCATCACCATGGGCACCGAGGGCATGAAAGCCTCCCTGATTTCCCGAGAGGTCATCGCCGACTCGATCGAGCTCTTCGTGATGGCCCACGCCTTCGACGCGGTCGTCGCCCTCTGCGGCTGCGACAAGACCATCCCCGGCACGGTGATGGCACTCGCGCGCCTCAACCTCCCGTCGCTTTCGCTCTACGGCGGCTCCATCATGCCCGGCCGCTTCCACGACCGCGACGTCACCATCCAGGATGTTTTCGAAGCGGTCGGCGCCTGTGCCGCGGGAAAAATGACCGAAAAGGAAGTGATCGAACTCGAAGACCGCGCCTGTCCCGGCGCCGGAGCCTGCGGCGGCCAGTACACCGCCAACACCATGGCCACCGCCATCACGTTCCTCGGCATCTCGCCCATGGGCGCAAACGAGGTGCCCGCCGTTGACCCGCAAAAAGCGCAGGTCGCCTTCGATTGCGGCGCCAAAGTGATGGAGCTTCTCAAGAAAGACATCCGCCCGAAGCAGATCATCACCCACGCCTCGCTGCAAAATGCGATTGCATCCGTAGCGGCTACCGGTGGCTCGACAAATGCAGTGCTTCACCTGCTGGCGATCGCGCGCGATGCGGGCATTCCGTTAAACCTGGAAGAATTCGACAAAATTTTCGCCAAGACCCCGATCCTCACCGACCTAAAGCCCGGCGGAAGATTCGTCGCGCCGGACATGTACCGCGCAGGAGGCATGCGCCTGCTAGGCAAGCACCTGAAAGATGCCGGTCTCCTCACCGACGGCATCACCGCCTCCGGCAAGAATCTCTTCGAAGAGCTGCAGTCCGCCAAGGAATCCGCCGGCCAGGAAGTGATCCATACTCTGGCTCAGCCCATAAAGAAAGAAGGCGGTCTCGCCATCCTGCGCGGCTCGGTAGCGCCCGATGGCTGCGTGGTAAAGCTCTCCGGGCACGAGCGCGTCTTTCACAAAGGACCCGCGCGCGTCTTCGATTCCGAAGAAGCCTGCTTCGAAGCCGTGCAGCAGAAAAAAATCAAGCCCGGCGATGTGGTGGTGATCCGTTACGAAGGCCCCAAGGGAGGCCCCGGCATGCGAGAGATGCTCGCAGTCACAGGCGCGCTCGTAGGCCAAGGCATCAGCGATTCCATCGCCCTCATCACCGACGGCCGCTTCAGCGGCGCCACGCACGGCTTGATGGTCGGCCACATCGCCCCCGAAGCTGCCTCCGGCGGCCCCATCGGACTGCTGCGCGATGGCGATGTCATCACCCTCGACGTTCGCGCAAGGCGTCTCGACGTAGACGCCAATCTCGAAGAACGCCGCGCGCAGTGGAAACCGCCCGCCCCGCGTTACAAAAGCGGCGTGATGGCCAAGTACGCAAAGCTGGTGTCCTCGGCATCGGAAGGCGCGGTAACCAGCGCCTAGGTAAAAGAATTCAAACGCTGTAAAAAATTTCGGAAATCCAAGAAAGCGACAAGGAGAAACAGATGGCGAAAATGTACTGGGAAAAAGACGCAAACCCCAAGGCGCTCGCAGGCAAGCGCGTCGCAGTCCTCGGTTACGGCAGCCAGGGCCGCGCGCAAGCCCTCAACCTGCGCGACAGCGGCCTCGACGTCGTGCTCGGCCAGCGCCCCGGCGGCCCCTCCGGCAAGCTCGCGGAACAGGATGGCTGGAAACTCCTGAGCGCAGCCGAAGCCAGCAAAGGCGCGGACGTGATCGTGATGCTCACTCCGGACATGACGCAGCCGTCCGTCTTCAAGAACGACGTCGTCCCCAATCTCAAAGACGGCGCCATGCTTCTCTTCTCGCACGGCTTCAACATCCACTACGGCCAGATCGTGCCGCCAAAAACCATCGACGTCACCATGATCGCTCCCAAGAGCCCCGGTGACCTCGTCCGCCGCCAGTACGAAGCCGGCCGCGGCGTTCCCTGCCTCCTCGCGATCCACCAGGACGCAACCGGCCACGCCTTCGAGCGCACTCTCGGTTACGCCAGCGCCATCGGCGGCACGCACGCCGGCGTGATCGAAACCACCTTCCAGGAAGAAACCGAAACCGACCTCTTCGGCGAGCAAGCCGTTCTCTGCGGCGGCGTCCGCGAACTAATCATGGCCGGCTTTGACACCCTGGTCGCGGCAGGATACCAGCCCGAATCCGCCTACTTCGAATGCCTCCACGAAGTGAAGCTCATCGTCGACCTGATCTACGAAGGCGGCATCGCCAAGATGCACCAGTTCGTCAGCGAAACCGCCAAGTACGGCGACCTAACCCGCGGCCCTCGCGTAATCAGCGAAGACGTGCGCAAGACCATGAAGAAGATCCTCTCCGAAATCCAAAACGGCGAGTTCGCCCGCGACTGGATCCTCGAATACATGGCCGGCCGCCCGTCCTACAACAAGATGCTAGAACGCCAGAAGACGCACCCAATCGAAAAGGTAGGCGCCGAGTTGCGCAAGCAAATGTCCTGGATCAAGCCCGAAGCCGCCAAAGCCGGCAAGTAATGGTGGCACAGGCACTCCTGCCTGTGCGGTTTAAGGACACGGCTGTGAATGTAGCGCGACGCCAGCAATCTGGCGCAGCAGGTTTAGCCTTTAAGGACGACCCACCCTTGAGAAGCGCAAGGGTGGGTCGTCCTTCTTCGTGCGCGGCCAAGAAATCATGCCCCGATAGCCCCGATAGACGATGACCACACTCCCCTTCCATCGCATCGCCATACTCGGCACCGGCCTGATCGGCGGCTCCTTCGCGCTAGCCATCCGCAAACAGATCCCATCCGTCGCCATAATCGGCTTCGATCGCTCCGAATCCGCCGCCCAGGCCCTCACCCGTGGCGCAATCGACAAAATAGCGCCCGACCTCGCCACAGCAGTGCAAGGCGCCGACCTCATCTACATAGCCATGCCCATCGCCGCCACAATCGAATCTCTCCCGCAGATCGCCGCAGCCGCCAAGCCCGGCGCCCTAATCACCGACGCCTGCAGCACAAAAACCACCGTCTGCAAAGCCGCCGCCGAGCATTTCAAAAACTCTGCGCGCTTTCTGGGCGGTCACCCGATGGCCGGCAAAGAGCACTCCGGAATAGAAAACGCCACCGCCGATCTCTTCCGCGGCGCCCCCTACGCGCTAATCGCCACCGAAGCCGACCCCGATCCGCGCGTGAAAACCTTCGCGAGTCTACTCGCCGCGATAGGCGCGCAACCCATCCACACCGATCCCGAAACGCACGATTGGGCGGTCAGCATCGTCTCCCACCTCCCGCAACTGATGTCGGTCGCGCTCGCCCGCGCCCGCGTAGTCCAGGACGAAACCGACGAAACCGGCCTCCCCCTCTCTCTCTCCGGCCCCGGCCTCCAGGACACGCTCCGCCTCGCCGGCAGCCCCTACACCATCTGGCGCGACATCCTCCTCACCAACTCCACCAACATCTCCCGCGCCCTCGACCGCCTCGCCCAAGCCATCGACTACCTGCGCACGCAGCTCACAAGCAAGGAAATCCAACAGGAATTCGACGCCGCCAACGCCCTCTACCAACTACTGCGCAAGCAAAAGTGAACGTACTTTCAGAACGAGGCTGTGACTTCTTCCTGCAATTCAGGCGGCTT
>JBEKTG010000374.1:0-3841 GCA_049516275.1 Candidatus Acidiferrales bacterium | reverse complement strand
GCGGGAATGCCGTCCGCGCGCGCCTTGAGCAACACCTGAAAACTTTCCATTTCGACGGCATCCGCGCTTTCGCCCAGATGGCGCTTCTCGTGCGCGGTGGAAACGGCTCGCTCCGCGCTGTAGAACCGGTCCACAACGGTTGCACCAGCTTCGGCGGCAAAGGACACAAGCGCCGGGCTGCTCTCGATCGTTCTGCCCGATGCGTCCGGGGGCGCGGTTTCGGCGACAACCGTTCGCGCCGACAACACCTGTCCTACGCGATAAGCCGGCTTAAGTCCCCCGGCCAGTCCCGAAGAAATGCAGAACTGCATCGTATCGGGCTCGTCCCAGGACACGTTCGACACCGCCAAAGCCGCCTGCCGCGAGCCAATCCCCGTCAAAATCACACGAACTTCGGCGCCGCCGATTTCCGCGACGTAGGTTTCCGCAGCTCCCCACATCGCGCGGCGGAACTTCCGCAGAGTTCGCCAGGGAGCGAATTCGGTTTCCAGCGCGAAAGTAACCAGAATTTTCAAAGCAAAAACCTAGGCTGCCTGAGCGTGCGGCACCGGCTTGCGGCCGGGTCCGCCGACATACCCGCATGCTTCATACCAGCGCACCGCGCGCTCCAACGCGAGTTCCACGGATCCGGCGCGATAGCCGAGTTCCCTTTCGGCTTTGTCGCTCGCGATAAACATGCGGTGCCGCGACATTTTTACGCCTTCGACAGGAATCAGCGGCTCGCGGCCGACCAGCCGCGAGAAGAATTCGTCCGCGTATCCTGCGGCCAGCGCGACGGCGTGGGGCAAGCGCACGCGTGGCGCGGGACGTCCCGTGATCGCGGAGAGCGCGTCGAGAATCTGCTTGAGCGTCATGTTGCGCCCGCCGAGGATGTAACGCTCGCCGATGCGTCCGCGAGACGCCGAGAGAAGATGCCCGGCAGCCACATCTTCGACGGCAACAACGTTGAGTCCCGTGTCCACATAGGCAGGCATCCTGCCGTTCAGGAAATCGACGATGATGCGGCCCGTGGGCGTGGGTTTCCAATCCCCAGGCCCCACCGGCGCGGTGGGATTGACGATCACCACCGGAACGCCCGCAGCGGCAGCCTTCACCGCTTCCTGTTCGGCCAAAAACTTCGAGCGCTTGTAATGGCCGATCATCTGATCGAGCGTGGCGTGAGTGCCTTCACCAGGCAGCGCCTCGGTATGGGAATCGGCGGGAACGGCAATCGTCGCAACAGTGCTGGTGTAAACGATCCGCTCGACACCCTCGTGCGCGGCAATTTCGAAAAGACGCCGGGTGCCCTCGACGTTGCTCTCGTAGATTTCCGAGGGATTTTTGGCCCACAGCCGGTAATCGGCCGCGACGTGAAAAACCTGGTGCATGCCTTTCATGGCGCGTTCGATGGAGGCCGCGTCGCGCAAGTCGCCGTCGACTCGTTCGACCGCGATGTCCGCGAGCGATTGCAGGTTACTGCCGGGCCTGACCAGAACCCGCACCGCGTGCCCTGCACCGACAAGCTGGCGCGCGACGTGGCTTCCCACGAATCCCGTGGCACCCGTGACAAGGGTGGTCATAGGATGCGGAACACCTCATTCTCCTGCGCCCCTGCCGATACCGAGGCGGATGCCACGCCGACTGCCGGGGGCGGAACGGCGTGCCCGTTTCCATTCGTCTTGCCGTGCCCGTTTCCGTTGGGCTTTGCCGGCTTGCCGCCCTTCAGGCCGCCCATCTTGCCCGAAAACGTCCAGCTCAGCATCTTCCAGGTGTCGCCGAGCTTTTTGTTGCCGCCGAGAACCGCGGAGGCTTCATAACCCGCGTGGACCATGCAATCCTCGCAGCGAGGATCGCGGCCATGGCCGTATTTTTCCCACTCGGTCTTTTCGATGAGATCTTTGAAGGTTTTGTGATGCCCATCGGTCATCAAATAGCACGGAGCCTTCCACCCGCGCGGGTTGTAGGTGGGGTTGCCCCAAGCGGTGCACATGAGCTCGCGCTCGCCGCGCAGGAATTCCATGTAGATGGGCGACGTGACGATGTTGTAGCGATCGAGAAGCGCGCTGGCCTGCTGAAACTTCTCGCGAATTTCCGCGCGGGACATGAAAATTTCCTTGGTCATCACCGCGGCGTACGAATAAGCCGGCGAAAGCATGTGGCCGTCAACGCCCAGAGTCTGCAGATAGGCGAAAAGCTCGGCGATCTCCTCGATGTCGGTCTCTTTATAAATGGTCGTGTTCGACGTGACGAGGAAGCCGGCGGCCTTGGCAGCCTTGATTCCCTGGATCGCTTCGCGGAACACGCCATCGCGCTCGACGCAGATGTCGTGGGTCTTCTCGAGTCCGTCGAGGTGAACATTGAAGAACAGGCGCGAGGTGGGCTTGAACTCCGCCAGGCGCTTGCGGATGAACATGCCGTTCGTGCACATGTAGATGTGCTTCTTGCGCGCGAGAATTTCTCCCGCGAGGCGGCCAATCTCGGGATAGATCATGGGCTCGCCGCCGCAAATGGAAACAATGGGGGCTCCGCAATCGTCCACCGCCGCGAGGCACTCCTCGACCGTCAGAATCTCATTGATCGTCGATTTATACTCGCGAATGCGCCCGCACCCCGTGCAGGTGAGATTGCAGGTGTGCAGCGGCTCGAGCATCATCACCAGCGGGAACTTCTTCTGGCCGCTGAGGCTCTTGCGCGTCAGGTACCCCGCCATGTTGGCGGTCAGGCTAAGCGGAACTCGCATCCATTACCCCCAATGTCCGTTTCGATTCTGGATCTCTTCTGCGGGGACCTGCACCCCGGTAAATCTTCGCCGCCCTTTACGCATGTTGTCGTAGCGGGCCAGCGCATAGAGCGGGAAAGAATTCCTGTACAGATGATACTTCAGATAGAAAACGCATGGGAAACCAGTTCCGGTGAATTCCTCTTCGTCCCACGTGCCATCCTGATTCTGATGGGAGACAAGCCAGTTCACCGCGCGCTCGACCGCGGGATCGCTCGACCCCGCCGCCGCCAGCAGGCCGATCAGCCCCCAGGCCGTTTGCGAGGCGGTGCTCTTCCCTTGTCCTTTCAACGACGCGTCGTAATAGGAAAGGATTGATTCGCCGAAGCCGCCGTCGGAATTCTGCACCGAGCGCAGCCAGTTGGCGGCCTTCTGGCAATGGTCGCGGGATGCCATGCCTACCGTTTCCAGTGCGCGCAGAACACCGCTGGTGCCATACACGTAGTTGACACCCCAGCGGCCGAACCAGGATCCATCCGCGGTCTGATCGTGCCGCAGAAACGCCCGACCGCGCTCGATCACGGGATGCGTGGCGGACCAACCCATTTGCCCCAGGCATTCGATGGCGCGCGCGGTCACGTCCGCGGTGGAAGGGTCGAGCATCGCGTTGTGATCCGCAAACGGGATGTTGTTCAGGAACTGCAGGTTATTCTCGTGGTCGAAGGCGCCCCAGCCGCCGTCGCTATTCTGCATGCTTACCAGCCAAGCCAGGCCCCGCTTGATGGCATTTCGCAGGCGCGTGGGCTCGGGGTCGGCCACGCGGCCAAGGGCCATCAGTACGAACGCGGTGTCGTCGACATCGGGGTAAAAATCGTTGCGAAACTCAAAAACCCAGCCGCCCGGCTCGGCTTTCTGATTCTTTACCTGCCAATCGCCCGGACCGAGAATCTGATTCTCGAGCAGCCAGCGCTCGGAAGCGATGAGCGATGGATGCGCCGGATCGAGGCCGGCTTCTTCGAGCGATACCATCGCAATGGCCGTGTCCCAAACCGGAGAGATGCAGGGCTGCACGCGAATGGCGCCCTTTTCTTCGATCTCGTATCGCTCCAGAAAACGGATTTCGCGGGCGACCAGCGGATCGGT
>JBEKTG010000373.1:0-3854 GCA_049516275.1 Candidatus Acidiferrales bacterium | reverse complement strand
GCGTTCGCCGCACGAAAAGTGCCAGCGCTTGATCGACTCGAGAATCGGCTCGCGCTTGTCGCCGCAGAAATTGTAGTTGACGTCGATCACCATGATCGCCGGGCGCTTGCCGAACCCGGCCCGGCGTCCCCAGCCGGCGGCAGCGAAAATCCGGCGGTCGCTTTCGCTGATCACATCGTCCCAGACGGCCATTATTTTCCCCGCGGCTTGGTGTATTTCAGGGTTTCGGGACTGAAGCCGGGCCGCTGATACGGATCGGCGAGCCAGCGGTCGGTCCGGCTCACGCGCACCGGGCTGTTCACTTCCATGCTGCCCGGCCTTGGCGTTCCGAGTTCGCGCCGCAGATAACGCCCGCGCGGATCGCCCACCGGCCGCATACCCGGGCTGTCTTTCGCCCACTCCGCCGTCACCTTGCCGCGCAGGATCGTCTTCACCGGCCAACCCTTGAACGTATGGCCCTCCATCAAAGACCATCCCGAGCGCGTGTTGATGTGGCCCTTGTTGACCTTCACCTCGCGCGACAGGTCGACGATCACCACATCGGCGTCAAAGCCCGGCAGCAGCGATCCCTTGCGGCCCCAGATGCCGGAAGTCTTCGCGGGATTCTCGCAGGCCACCTGCACCACGCGCTCAATCGAAAGTCGGCCTTTGTTCACTCCTTCCGACAGCAGCGCGGGCAGCATCATTTCCACGCGCGAGAAGCCGGTGCGGCAGGACCAGATATTCGGGTTATACATCTCTTCGTAGGACGAAGGTTCCCACGCCACCACGTGATCGGAGCCCACGACGTCTACCGTGCCATCCGCCAGCGCGACCCACAGGGCCTCGATATTATCGCGGCGACGCAGCGGCACATTGATGCGCCAGCCATACTGAGGTTCCATCCACAGCCAGGCTGGGCCGGTCTGGGCGTAGACTTCAAGCCCTTCCGCGCGCGCGCGGGCAATCTCATCGAAGGTCAGCTTCGTCGTCGCATGCTGCAAGTAAAGCCGCACATGGCCGGGGGTCTGCCGCGCGATGTAACTGTAGGCGTGTACGTGCTGCGCTTCCAGGAAATCGGGCGAACGGTCGGTCCACGCGCCGAAATCGTTGCGCCCCGCCTGCCGCAGGCGCTCTTCGAAAATGCGCGCGATTTCCCAGTTTTCCGGGTGGATGTGGCAAATGGCGGGGTAGCCGAGATGGGCAACGTTCTCCATCACCAGGTACACAGTGCCGTCATCGATCCCCGTGCCCAGCCCCGCGCGGCGCGACGGCCAGTTGTTGTCCTGATCGGCGCGCATGCCCTTCATGCCGCGCGTCTGCATGTAGAGTTTGTATGAGGTAACGCCGTGCTCTTCGGCGTATTGCGGGATTTCGTTGGCTTGCTCGTCGGTCTCGAGCATGTAGGTGAGATAGCAATCCACCATCGAAACCGATTCGATGATCTCGACCGCCGTGCGGAAGCACTTGTTGAACGAAACCACATCGGCGCCGGTGACCACTTCCTTGAAGGGCTCCGTGCCGAGCCGCGTGGAAGGCGCCTGAATGCCCCAACTGGTGATACCGGCGCACGCGGCGGCGCGCGATTCGGTGGTCATGTCGTACTTAAAAGGAACGTAGCATCCGGGATGCGCTTCGCTATCGACGATCCCCGGCAGCACGTGCAGGCCGGTCGCGTCAATTTCCTCCTTAGCCGGCGGCAGAAATTCTTCGCGCCCCAGGACGGCCACCTTGCCGTCCTGAATGCCCACCGCCATCCGGTAGCTTCCGCCGCCCAGCACCAGCGTGCCGTTTTTGATCACCAGATCAAGGCGTTCCGTCATTCCTCAGCTCCAATTGCCCAGCTCCAATTGTGCAGCTCCGTTGACACCCGGGTCCGCCGCCCCGTATTCTGTCTCTTGTCTGAGACACTATAACAGACGCCAATTCCGCCGCAAATGCGGAAAATCGGAGCAACGGTTGCCGATCCAATCGTACTGGCCGGCGCATACGCCCGCACTTGTCGAGCAGCCTCCGCTGGAATCGGACGCCCAACATCCAGTCGATGCGCGCCGCTGCACGGTTCAACTCTCTACGGGGCGGCTCTATCTCGACGCGCTCGCGACACCCGCGACGGCCCTGCTCGGCCACGATTTGCCTCCAGCGCCCGCAGTCGGCCCGGCGACTGTGCTGCGAATGCTGTCGTCGCTGGCCCCTGGCTACGCTTGCGTGGCGATGACGCAAAGCTTTTCGGCTGCGGCTGATCTGGCCGCGGAGCTTGGCGACAATGTCTCCCTTGTCGAAATCAACGCAATGGCCGGAGAACCGGCGATTGCCGGTCGTCCGCTCGTTGCGCTTGAGAACGAGACGCTCGGCCGCACCGGCCGGTGGCTGGCAAGCACCATTTGGAAACACGCGCCAGAGATGATCGTCGTGGGCGAAGCGCTCGCGCTCGGCTCACCCTTCGGCGCAGTGCTGGTGCGTGACGGCTTCGCTGCTGGTCTCGACTCCGCAAACCGTGCGTCAACGCTGGCATACCAACCGGCGCCGCCCGACTCGTCAGCCCGCGTATCCGCAGCGATCCATGCAGTCGAAAACGAAGAATTGTTGCAGCAAGGCCGCGACGTTGCGGACTATCTGATGGCGCGCCTCGCGGCGGTGTGCGAAAGCTGCCCGCAGATTGAAAGCGTCGAGGGCGCGGGATTATCCATCCGCGTTACGCTGGCCTCGCCGCAAACAGCAGCGCAAATCCGTCGCGGAATGTGCGAGCGCGGCGTTCTCGCTGGCGTGGACGGGCCGCGGCGTCTGGCCATCAATCCCCCGCTGCCGTTGCGGATCGCCGAAGCCGACGTGATCACCGGAGCCCTGCGCGGCGCGCTTCTCGGCCTGCCCTTGCCAAGCGCCCCGGTTTGCTGCGCCGCGTGCGACCGCGAGAGCTAGCGCGATTTCTCCGCCGCCGTCGACACTCCCCACTTCAGTTTTGCGCCCAGGGATGTATCGAGCGCAAACCGCACGACGATCACGCGCTTCACTCCTCGCACCGCTGCGGCAGCCTCCGCCGCGGACCACACGGCGAACACCACATCGAACTGCGGCGCCAGCTTGCGCAGCTTTTCTTTTTCGCCTTCCGTAATCGCCGTGATCTTCGCATCGACGTAGTCCCGCACCATTCCGGAAAGCCGCGCCACCGATCGTTTGTTATGGCCCACCACCAGAACTTTCGAGCGCGGTTTGATCGTCAGGAGCGCATCGAGCGTCTCGGCGCTCGGCGAAGTATGAACCGGCACGATGGAAACCTCCTGCCCCACGATTTCCTTCACCTCCGCGTAGTGGTAATAAGGCACCAGGATCACCGATTTGTTCTGACGAAGCCGTGGCAGTTCGAGATCTTCAATCAAGGTGCGCGCAATCGAGAGGCTGGAGAGTTCGCTCGCCAGTTGCTTGCCCAGATGATCGAGGTCGTGCGTATTGCATTCGGTGAACACGAACTGCGCCTCGTCCTCGAAGACCCCGGCGACGATCTCCCTGATGTCGTGAAGCAGTTCCTTCTCGCCGCCGCCCCAAAGCTTCCACTTGTGCGCGATCGACTTGATGGCCCGCTGAATCTCCGCGTTGCGCCCCGGCTTGTGCGGAAGATGGCTCCGCACGCGCACGAACTGCCGTTCCTGCACCTCCAGCCAACCGTTGCGAATCATTTCCTGCACGGCGCGGCTCACCGTGGAAGGGCTGGTGCCGAATTCGGCGGCCATCGACCGCAACGGCGGCAGCCGGTGCCCCTGCGCGTAGAGGCCCTTGCTGATCCGCTCTTCGATGGCCTCCTGCACTTCCCGCGCCGTCAACGATGTCTGCAATGTGTCTCTCCGCTTCAGGGATTATTCTCTGCGTTACTCGAGGCG
>JBEKTG010000372.1:0-4344 GCA_049516275.1 Candidatus Acidiferrales bacterium | reverse complement strand
AGGAGGTTTCCGTCGACATACTTCCGCCGACAATCGAGCGCGTGTGGGGCGACGGCACGAAATGGAAGCATGTGATCGAACCGGAAGTGATCTACCGGTATGTGACCGGCGTGAACAATTTTCGAGGGTTCAGCCTGAACTTCGCCGCCGTGAGCTACGAAAACTTTTTAAGCGCCGCACCGCAGTCCTCAATTACGCTTCGCGCCGCGCCCGAAGTACGGTTCAGCTCGGTGGACCAGTCTTTATCCGAGCGCATTCCCGCTTATTTTTCCTTTTCGGCATTTTCAGGGGCAGCGCGCCGCAGCGAAACGGTGACTCCGTTTGAGACGCCGGGGTATGTGGAGCGCAGTGAATTCGCGCCCAGTTTTACGTTTCCGCTGCACTGGGGACCGTGGCTGAACGTGACGCCGAGTTTCACGTTCCGGTCCACCTACTACGGCGGGCAGCTTCAGAACGGCGCGTACGCAGGCCAGGGATTTTTCCGAGGAGGTTTCCGTCGACATACTTCCGCCGACAATCGAGCGCGTGTGGGGCGACGGCACGAAATGGAAGCATGTGATCGAACCGGAAGTGATCTACCGGTATGTGACCGGCGTGAACAATTTTTCGAGATTCCTCCGGTTCGATGAAGACGACACGCTCACCGATACGAACGAAGTGGAGTACGGTTTCACGCAGAGGCTTTTCCGGAGGCGCGGAAACGGATCGACGGACGAACTTATCACCTGGCATGTGGCGCAGAGGCGTTTCTTCGACCCGACATTCGGTGGAGCACTCGTGCCGGGACAGCGGAACGTGTTTCAGACGCTGGACCTTTTTACGCCCTTCGCGTTCGCCGACAAGGCGCGGCACTTTTCTCCGCTCGTGAGCGACTTGACCATCGAGCCGGGGAAACATTGGGACACGGAGTTCATCGTAAATTACGATCCCGCGCGGAACAGGCTCACGGCGATCGGAACCCTGCTGAAGCTCAAACCGTACAAGGAATCCTTTGTGACGGTGGCGGACTTTTCAACGGTGAACCTGCCGGTGAATCCGGTGCCCCCGCCGCCGAATTTCGCGCAACGATCCAACCAAACACGCGCGCTGCTGGGATATGGCGATATGAACCGCCGCGGATGGAACGCGGCCTTCGGCGCGAGCTACGACTGGACACAGCAGGCCTTTCAAAACCAGCTTGCAGAGGTGAGCTACAACGGGTCGTGTTGCGGCATCGGCTTCGAAGTGAGACGATTTTCGTTCGGGACGATCCGCAACGAGAACCTCTACATGGCGGTGTTCCGCATAGCCAACCTGGGATCGGCCGGAAATCTCCGCCGGCAGGAAAAGATTTTCTGAAGCTCGCGTAGATCGATGAATCAGCGGCCCAAATCGGATTTGACGTTTCTCTCCATCGAACAGGCCGCGCGGCTGCTGCGCCGGCGGGAAATTTCGCCGGTCGAACTGGTGGATGCGTGCCTGGAGCGCGTCCAAAGCCTCGATGCTTCCATCAACGCTTTTATCACCCTGACGGCGGAGTCCGCACGGCGCCGGGCGCGAGCGGCGGAACGGGAACTGCGCCGCGGCGGCGCGCGAAGCCCGTTGCACGGAATCCCCATCTGCCTGAAAGACAACTTCTGGACGAAAGGTGTGCGGACGACGGCGGGATCGAAAATCCTCGCGGATTTTGTTCCCGATGCGGATAGTGACGTGGCGACGCGGCTGGCGCAGGCGGGAGCGATCCTTCTCGGAAAAACGAACATGCACGAATTTGCGTACGGGATCACGTCGGAGAATCCGCACTATGGATCCGTGCGCAATCCCTGGGCTCGAGATCGAATTTCCGGGGGATCGAGCGGCGGGTCGGCGGCGGCGGTGGCGACGGGAATGGCTTTTGCGTCGATGGGAACCGATACGGGGGGATCGATTCGAATTCCAGCGGCGCTCTGCGGAATCGTGGGGCTGAAACCGACATTCGGACTGGTGAGCGTCGCGGGAACGGTGCCGCTTTGCGAGAGCATGGACCATGCCGGACCGCTGGCGCGGTCGGTGGCGGATGCCTGCGTAGTATTGGAAACGATCGCGGGGGCATACCCGCGGGGCGTGGCGCGGCCGAATCATCGCACTCTACGTCGGAAAGGACGCAAACGCTTCCGGCTTGGCTTGCCGGAGCAATATTACTTCGAGCGTGTGGACAGCGGAGTTCATGCAGCGATCGATGCAGCCGTGAAAACGCTCGAGCAACTGGGGGCGCGCGTCGAACGAGTTTCGTTGCCTCATTTGCACGAGTCCGTGGAGGCCAGCACGAATTTGGGATTAGCCGAGGCCACGAGCTTTCACGAGTCGCAGGGGTATTACCCCGCCCGCGCAGCCGAGTATGGCGAAGACGTCCGGGGGAGGCTGGAAGCGGGAACCAAGGTCCGCGCGACGGACTATCTTCACGCGCTCAAGGTGAAAAGGATGCTGCGACGAGATTTCGATAATGCGTTCGAGCGCGTGGACGCGATTCTTGCCCCGGCTTCGCCGATCCCGGCGCCGGGGCTTGGCGAGAACGAGGTGGAAATCGCGGGCGAGAAAGCCGGCGTTCGAGGGCTACTGGTGGGCGCGTCCCGGCCGGCGAACTTTACAGGACATCCGGCGCTAGCGGTGCCGTGCGGATTCACGCCCGCTGGATTGCCCGTGGGGCTGCAACTGATCGGACCTCGCTGGGGTGAGGCGAAACTACTCACGATTGCTTACGCTTACGAGAAAGCTACGCAGTGGCACCTCACAGCCGCGACGGTTGTTGAGGCCAGCTGACATTTGGCTCGCGGCCCATCGGAACAGTTACCTCTCCGACCCTCAACACCGGAGGGTCGGGCACCCGCAAAAACTCGTCCTTACGCTTAACGCGTCGGCAGGAACCATGGCCTTCGGGGCCCCGTTGTCAAAATACAACGTGCCAAAAAAAGGCGGAATGCGTCTAATGGATATGCGAAAATTTGAGTGTGGGGAGAGCCCGGCAGGAGCTTCGGGCATCCGATAAATCCTGATGGACGTTTCGATATTCGCGGCGTTTGTGGCGGGGCTGGTATCGTTTCTCTCTCCGTGTGTTCTGCCGCTGGTGCCGGGGTACGTGTCGATGCTTTCGGGCATCGGCGTGGAGCAGCTTAAAGAGGGCAAGGCGCCGCGAGGCAGCCTGCTCACGTCCGCGCTGGCATTCGTCACGGGATTCTCGATCGTCTTCATCACGTTCGGGGCTTCGGCGAGCGCGGTGGGCTCGTTTCTGGTGCGCAACCGGACGCTGCTGGCTCCCATTGCGGGGGCGCTGATCCTGCTTTTTGGGCTGCATCTTGTGGGCTGGCTGGTGAAGATCCCGGTGCGGGCGGGGCTGGGGATCGGCGCAGTGCTTGTGCTTTCGGGAATCGCGCTGAGCTTGCGCCACGGAGTTGCTGGACGCGCTTACGCAGTCGACCTCTATGCGATCGCGATTATTTTTCTGCTGGGGCCGAGCCTGACGCGGTGGCTCAACCGGGACGTTCATTTCCGGAAGCTGGGCGGGCAGCCGGGGCCTTTCAGCGGGTTCCTGATGGGCTTCGCTTTTGCGTTCGGCTGGACGCCGTGCATCGGCCCGATCCTGGCGGCGGTGCTGGCGGTAGCCGCTACACGCGAAACCATCTGGCAGGGAGTGTTTCTGCTGGCGTGCTACTCGGCGGGGTTGGCCATTCCGTTCCTGGTGACGGCGCTCGGCATCGGGCGCTTTCTGAAGTTCTACCAGCACTTCCGGCGGCACCTTCACACGGTGGAGGTCTTCAGCGGCGTGCTTCTGCTGGTGATTGGCGGGCTGGTGTTTGCCAACCGGCTGACATGGCTCTCCAATAAACTTTCGTTTCTCAATACAACTGTGGCGGCGATTGAGGGCAAGCTGACGACGGGGCATACGAAATCGAGCGACCACGGCACAGCGTCCGCGAAAGCCAACCAGCCCAACGAGCCGGACGTGACGTTCGAGGACCTGCAAGGGAACAAGGTGCCCCTCGCGAGCCTCAAGGGCAAGCTGGTGCTTGTGAATTTCTGGGCCACCTGGTGCGAACCCTGCCGCGTGGAAATTCCTTGGATGATCGCGTTTCAGCAGAAGTACGGGAGCCAGGGCTTTACCCTTCTGGGCGTGGCAATGGACGACGAAGGGAAGAGCGTGGTGGCCCCGTACATTCAGAAGACGCAGTTCGACGTGAACGGGCACCCGACGACGATGGATTATCCCATCGTGCTGGGGACCGACGACATCGCGACGCAATTCGGAGGGCTCATCGGATTGCCCACGAGCGTGCTGATCTCGCGCGACGGAAAAGTGGTGAAGCGCTACGTGGGGCTGGTGAACGAGAA
>JBEKTG010000371.1:0-3868 GCA_049516275.1 Candidatus Acidiferrales bacterium | reverse complement strand
GCCCGTAGGTTTGCGCCACCAGATTGATGGCCTCGGTGGCCCCGCGGACAAAGATGATTTCCTTCGAGTGGGCGGCGTTGAGAAAGCCCTGAATCGCCGAGCGCGCCGCTTCGTGCTCTTCGGTGGCGTGCTCGGAGAGGAAGTGCACGCCGCGATGGATGTTCGCGTTGTCGCGCTCGTAATAACGCGTGATCGCGTTGATCACCGACTGCGGCTTTTGCGATGTGGCGGCGTTGTCGAGATAAACCAGCGCCTTGCCGCGAATCTTCTGCCGGAGAATGGGAAAGTCGCCGCGAATCTTTTCCACATCATAGGGAGGCGTGGGTTCGCGGGCCGGCGACGGAGCCGAAGCCTGCCGGGCGGCCACCGGCCGCGATTTTGCGGCGCTCTTCTTGGCGGCGGTGGTCATCCCACTTCCTCCAAATTTCGCTCCGCCTCGTGTTGATGCGTGGCGCGGGCAAACCCAGCCGAAGATTGCGCGATGTGCACGAGGTGCGCGTGGATCAGCTTCTCGACGTGCGTCCGCGCGGGCCCTTCCTGCATGCGGTCCAGGCATTCGCTCGCGAAGGCCATGAGCAACAGGCGGCGCGCGGAAACTTCGTCAATCCCGCGGGAGCGCAGGTAGAAAAGCGCGTTCTCTTCCATCTGGCCGATGGTAGCGCCGTGCGTGCACTTCACATCGTCCGCGTAAATTTCCAGCTGCGGCTTGGTGTCGATCTGCGCCTGATCGGAGAGGAGCAGGTTGCGATTGGTCTGCTTCGCGTCGGTCTTCTGGGCGTCCTTATGCACCACGATTCGGCCGTGGAATACGCCGTGGGACTTGCCGTCGAGGATGCCGTTGTAAAACTGGCGGCTGCCGCAATGAGCCTTGGCGTGCTCCACCAGCATGTAATTATCGAGATGCTGGCGTCCCGTGCCGATGAAAAGGCCGTTGATCAGGCATTCGCCGCCTTCGCCCGCCAGAACCGGGTGAACGTTGTTGCGGACGAGCGCGCCTCCAATCAACACGGAGTGCGACGAAATGTTCGCGCTGCGTCCCTGTTCGATGCGCAGCGTGGAAATGTTGAACGCCTGCATGTCTTCGCGTTCGATCATGTAATGTGAGACGACGGCATTGTCGCCGGCGATCAACTCCGTCGCCGTGTTGCAGAGCGCTGGCGCCCCGCCGAGCGAGACGTATTCCTCGATGACGGTGGCCTGGCTGCCTTCTTCCGCGACGATCAGGTTTCGCGGGTGAATCATCGAAGGCGCTTCGTGCGCGGTGGAGACAAACAGCAGGTGAACGGGCGCTTCGAGCACGGCGCCTTTGCCAATGTGAATGAAAGCGCCGTCCTCGATAAAAGCGGTGTTGAGCGCCGAGAAAGCGTCGCGCTGGATGTTGAGATATTTTCCAAGATACGGTTCCACTGCGTCAGGGCGTTCGGCGATCGCTGCGGCGAGACTCGACACCGCCACGCCTTCCGGCAGTTTCGCTAGCGTCGAAAGCGCGGAAGAGAATCGCCCGTCCACAAAAACAAGCTGGCACGCCGCACCTGCGATACCGAGGGTTTCGATCTGACGGCTCGTGGGAATGCGGTTCCCGGCGCTGTTCAGCTGGAAATTTGTCTGGGCGATGGCGGATATATTCGTAAAGCGCCAGTCCTCATCATGGGTAGTGGGAAAGCCCGTCTCGTTGAAGCGATCGAAACCGCTTTGCCGGAGCGTACGCAGCCATGCGGGTTCGCGGCCCGCGCCGGATTTCACGATGTGGGCGAAAGTTTCCGCGTAGTTTTGAAGTGCCTGGCTTGCTGTCGCCACTTTCTGTCCTCACTAAAAGCAAATGTATGCGCCGTTGCGCGCCGTCGTCAGGCGGGAGTTGCGCTGGCGCTCCGCGCTCCGGTTTCGGTCCCGTAGCCCTTGTCTTCGAGCTCGAGCGCGAGCTCCGGTCCGCCCGAACGCACGATCCGCCCATCGACGAGCACGTGAACGCGGTCGGGCACGATGTAATCGAGGAGCCGCTGGTAGTGCGTGACCACGAGAATCGCGCGTTCCGGACTGCGCATGGTGTTCACGCCCTGCGCGACGATCCGCAGCGCATCGATGTCGAGGCCGGAATCGGTCTCATCGAGGATCGCGAGCTTCGGCTGGAGCACGGCCATCTGCAGAATCTCGTTGCGCTTTTTCTCGCCGCCCGAAAACGACTCGTTTACCGAGCGGTTCATCAGCTTTTCGTCCATGTTGAGCAGCTTCAGCTTCTCGCGCATCAGCGGGAGAAAATCCATGGCGTCCATTTCGTCTTCGCCGCGATACTTGCGGATGGCGTTGAGCGCCGAGCGCAGGAAATAGGCGTTGCTGATGCCCGGAATCTCGACGGGATATTGGAAGGCGAGAAAAAGGCCTTCGCACGCCGCCTCTTCGGCTTTCATGTCCAGCAGGTTCTTTCCGTTAAACAGGACCTCGCCGCCGGTGACCTCGTAGGTCTCGCGGCGCGCCAGCACCTGCGAAAGCGTGCTTTTGCCCGACCCATTGGGCCCCATGATCGAGTGGATTTCGCCGGGGTTGATCGACAGATTGATTCCCTTGAGAATCTCGCGGTCGTCCACCCGGACTCTCAAATCCTTAATTTCGAGCAAGCTCATCGTTTCTCCGTCCGCCCTACCGTCCAGTGATTTGTGAATGAAAACCGCAGGCTATCCGACGCTGCCTTCCAGGCTCACGCTCAGCAGCTTTTGCGCCTCGACCGCGAATTCCATGGGAAGTTCGCGGAACACGCGCTTGCAGAAGCCGTTGACGATCATCGAGACGGCGTCTTCGGCCTTCAGTCCGCGCTGGCGCAGATAGAACAGCTGGTCCTCGCCGATTTTCGACGTGGAAGCCTCGTGCTCCATACGCGCCGTGGAATTCTTCACCTCGATATACGGGAACGTATGCGCGCCGCATTTATCTCCGATCAGCAGCGAATCGCACTGGGTATAATTCCGCGCGTCGACGGCGTCTTTCAGGATTTTTACCTCGCCGCGGTAGGTGTTCTGTCCGTGGCCGGCGGAAATGCCCTTCGAAACAATCGTGCTGCGCGTGTTCTTGCCGAGGTGGATCATCTTCGTGCCGGTGTCGGCCTGCTGGTAATTGTTCGTCAGCGCCACGCTGTAAAATTCGCCGACGCTGTTGTCACCCTGCAAAATGCAGCTTGGATACTTCCAGGTAATGGCCGACCCGGTCTCCACCTGCGTCCAGGAGATTTTGCTGTTCGCTCCGCGGCAGGCTCCGCGCTTGGTGACGAAATTATAAATCCCGCCGCGGCCTTCCTTATCACCGGGATACCAGTTCTGCACCGTGCTGTATTTGATGGTCGCGTTTTCCATCGCCACCAGTTCCACAACCGCCGCGTGAAGCTGGTTCTCATCGCGCATCGGTGCTGTGCAGCCTTCGAGATAACTGACCGTCGCCCCTTCGTCGGCAATGATGAGGGTGCGCTCAAATTGCCCCGTATTCTGGGCGTTGATGCGGAAATAAGTGCTCAATTCCATCGGGCATTTCACGCCCTTGGGGATGTAGCAAAAGCTGCCGTCGGTGAAGACGGCGCTGTTCAGCGTGGCGAAGTAATTGTCGGAATAGGGAACCACCGAGCCGAGATACTTGCGGACCAACTCCGGATGGTTATGCACCGCCTCGGAAAAGCCGCAGAAAATAATCCCCAGCTCACCCAGCTTTTCCTTGAAGGTCGTCGTCACGGACACACTGTCAAATACCGCGTCCACCGCCACTCCGGCGAGAATCTGCCTCTCATACAGCGGAACGCCCAATTTGTCGTACATCTTGAGCAGCTCGGGATCGACCTCATCCAGGCTTTTCTTCTTCGGCTTGGGCGCGGAGTAGTAGATGGTCTTTT